>DASQFY010000156.1:0-6294 GCA_035632895.1 Candidatus Dormiibacterota bacterium | reverse complement strand
GCGGTAGCAGATCCCCGTCGTGCCCCACGAATAGGGGACCGAGAATTTGTTGCCCGGGTCGGTCGCGATCTGCGTGGCCTCGGGATACAGGTTCGACAGGTTCGGGATCTTGGCGTGATCGAGCGCCTCGAGCTTGCCCGCGCCATTCAGGCCCTCGGCGAACGGGTTCGTGATGAAGGCGATGTCGTACGTACCCGCCGGAGACGCATCGAGCTTGGCGATCGCGTCCTCGTTGGAGGATGTGAGCGTGAGCTCGATGGTATGCCCGGTCGCGGCCTTGAACCGCTCCGCGATGTCGTCTGGCATGTAATTGGCGAAGTTCATCACCTGAAGCGTGACCGGACCCGTCTCCTGCGTGACCCCACCAGGGCCCGCGCAAGCGGCCAGGACCATGACGCTCGAAGCGATCACCGCGAGCGGCCGGAAGTTGATCGGGGGGCGCATCAACTCGCCTCCTTGTAGGACCCGGCAGCACGGCGTGCGCCGACGTATGGCGGATCATACGCCAGAGTGAGCCATTCCCAAGGTGCGTCGGGCGCGCCATCCGTGCGCGAAATCCTCGTACCGTGGGGCTCCAGGTTTTCTTGCCATTTGCCCACCCAGAGACCCATGGGCGCAGTTCACAGCGCGATTCTGGTCGCCGCTGGGTCGTCCTGGGCGTGGCCAGGATGACCAAGCCGCCGGGCATCGGTCTACATTCGTGGGTGGCCGACATTTTCCTGCCGAATGCCCATCCACGGAATCCCTGGCTCGACATGAAGCCACGATGGCGGGGACCTAACCCTGGGAGCCGTCCAGCAGCAGCGGCTCGTCGAGGATCATCGTCACCGCCTTGGCGACGCCAATGTCATCGCAGGCACCCGCGGCGTTCGGCAGGCGGCCCTCGCGGATCGTGACAACCACGACGCCGTCGGGCCCCGCCACGGGGCTCGCATCGGCGAGGCCGTAGCACTTGTCCGTGCCGCCGACGTAGTGCGCGGTCAGGCTGCGCCCGTCTGCCGTCAGGACATAGCCGTTGATCGCGTGCGCGATCGGGTCCACCACCCCGCCGACCGGTGTCACCGCCCGCGGCTGCGGGGCCAGCTGCGGCTCGCCGGCCGTCGGCTCGGCGCCGCTCCCGTCCTGCAGCAGCGGTGCGTCGAGCGTCACCACCGCCGACTTGAGCAGTGCTTCCATGGTGCAGGCCAGGCCGGCAGCCTCGGGCCGGGTGCCCTCCTTGACGGTGATCGCCGGCACGCCGTCGCGCATCTCGACCACCACCGAATGGAGGCCGAAGCAGCCCTGGTTGCCGCCCCAGTAGTAGATGACCAGCGTGCGGCCGTCGGGCCCGATGACGAAGTGGTCGACCGCGGTCGGGCGGGCGTCGACGATGGTCGGATCGGGCTCATCGCGGAGCGCGCCGTCCTTCAGGATCGGCGGCGGCACCACGGGCCCACCACCGATCGGCTTGTCATTGCCACCGCCCGGATTGCTGCCTGAGCCACCCGGGCCGGGGGGCGTGGGAATGGCAAGCCAGCTGCAGCCGGCAAGCAGGAGAGCAATGACGAGGAGGGTTGGGGCGCTTCTGTGCATGCCGCCCGGACGCGCCGGTGACCGCCATGGTTCCGCCGACAGCACGAAGGCGGGCCGTCGCTGGCCCGCCCATCGGTGCTTTGTCAGCCCTCGGCCGTGGGCTACTTTTCGGCCGCGGCCTCCTTGGTCAGGTCGTCGAAGACCTCCTCGACCACCTCTGCCTCGATCTGCGGGTCGGCTTCGGCGCCCATCAGCTCGGCGACAGTCTCGCCCGCCTCCTCAGCAGCAGCCTCGGCCTCATCGGGCTCGATCACGCCGTCTCGGTCCGCGTCGGGCTGTCCGGTGAGGAAGGTCATCGCCGCCTCACGCTCGCGCAGCGCCTCGGCCTCCTCGGGCGTGAGCTCGCGCGATCGTGCCGCCGCCAGCGCCCGTGCCTCGGCGCCTGTCCCGGCGGGAATCAGCTTGCCGATGATCACGTTCTCCTTCAGGCCCAGCAGGTGGTCCTTGGCGCCGTTGATCGCCGCCTCGGTCAGCACCCTGGTCGTCTCCTGGAACGAGGCGGCCGCCAGGAATGAGCTCGTGTTCAGGCTGGCCTTGGTCACGCCGAGCAGCACGGTCTGTGCCGTGGCCGGCTCGCCGCCCTCCGCCAGGATCCGGTTGTTGACCTCCTCGAACTCGAAGCGGTCGATCAGCTCGGATGGCAGCAGCTCCGTGTCTCCGGCCGAGTCGACGGTCACCTTGCGCAACATCTGGCGCACGATGATCTCGATGTGCTTGTCGGCGATGGTGACGCCCTGGCTGCGGTACACCGTCTGCACCTCGGCCACCAGGAAGCGCTGGACGGTGTCCACGCCCTTGATCAGCAGCAGGTCCTTCGGGTTGAGCGGACCGCCGGTGAGTGGATCGCCGGCGAGCACCCCGGCGCCGGTGTCGACCAGCAGCCGGTCCGAGTGCCGCACCTCGTACTCGCGCATGTCGACGTCTTCAGAGTGCAGGGTCAGGGTGTTGCCCTTCTTCGTCACCCGCCCCGCCGCCGGAGCCTTGACCTCGACCAGCTCGTCGCCCTCGCCAAGGCGGGCGAGCAGCTGGCCCTCGGCCACCTCGTCGCCGGACGCCACCAGCAGCTCGTGCTGCGGGCTGATCTTGATTGGCGTGTCATAGGCGTCGCGGTGCGTCACCCGCACCGTGATCGCCTGGTCCTGCCCGGCACGCACGACCTCGACCGTCCCGTCGATCTCGGTCATCGTGGCCTGGCCCTTCGGAATGCGCGCCTCGAAAAGCTCCTCGACGCGCGGCAGCCCCTGGGTGATGTCCTCGCCGGCGACGCCGCCCGTGTGGAAGGTCCGCATCGTGAGCTGGGTGCCAGGCTCGCCGATCGACTGGGCCGCGATGATGCCCACGGCCTGCCCCAGCTCGACCAGCTGGCCGCTCGCCAGGTTGCGGCCGTAGCACATCCGGCACACGCCATGGCGTGCGGCGCAGGTGAGCGGCGAGCGCACGCTGACGCGGTCGAGGCCGGTCGTTTCGATCCGCTCGATCGCGATCTCGTCGATTTCCGCATTGGCGGCCACGATGACGTCGCCGGTCTTCTCGTCGACCACGTCGAGCGCCGCCATGCGGCCCATCAGCCGATCCACGAACGGCTCGGGGATCTGCTGCGACTCCTCGCGCGTGATCCAGGTACCGACGATGGTGCCGCAGTCGTCCTCGCGCGTGATGACGTCCTGGGCCACGTCCACCAGCCGCCGGGTCAGGTACCCGGAGTCGGCGGTGCGCAGCGCGGTGTCGGCCAGTCCCTTGCGGGCGCCGTGGCTCGAGATGAAGTACTCGAGCACGCTCATCCCCTCCCGCAGGTTGCTGCGGATCGGCAGGTCGATGATCCGGCCCGACGGGTCGGCCATCAGGCCGCGCATGCCCGCCAGCTGGTGCACCTGGGTGACGTTGCCCCGTGCCCCGGAGTGGGTGATCATCCAGACCGAGCCGCGCTGGTCGAGCCCCTCCAGCATCTTCTTGGTGACCTCGTCGGTCGTCTCGCGCCAGACGTCGACCGTCTGGTTGTAGCGCTCGTCCTCGGTGATGAATCCCTTGCGGAACTCGCGGTCGATGTCGGTGACCCGTCCATCGGCCTTCGCCAGCAGGGCCACCTTCTCGGCCGGGACCTTGATGTCGTCGATCCCGATCGTGATGCCGGCCACGGTGGCGTAGTGGAAGCCGAGAGTCTTGATGCCGTCGACCAGGCGTGTTGTGGCCGCAGGCCCCAGCTCGCGGTAGCACTGCGCGATCAGCGCCTTCAGCCCCTTGCGGTCCATCACGCGGTTGATGTAGCCCAGCTCGGCCGGGATCACCGTGTTGAAGATCACCCGCCCCGGAGTGGTCTCCACCAGCTCGAGCTGCGGCGGTCCGGCGCCGTCCTCGGCCTCGGTGGCCTCCTCGCCGTCAGTGGCGGCCTTCGCGGCGGCCTTGCCCTTGGCGGTCGTCTTGCTCTTGGCGGTCGCCTTGCTCTTGGCGGTCGCCTTGCTCTTGGCGCCGTCCTCAGTGTCGGCGACGTCTTCGCCCTCGGCGTGGACCCGCACCTCGAGCTCGACGCGCACCGGCGCCTGGACGTGGACGTACCCGAGCTGGGCGGCCATCACCGCCTCGTCGGCGCTCGAGAAGACCTTGCCGGCGCCCTTCTCATCGGGCGCCTCCACGGTCAGGTAGTAGCAACCCAGCACCATGTCATGGGTGGGTGACACGACCGGCGAGCCGTCGGCCGCCGACAGCAGGTTCTGGGTGGAGAGCATCAGCTCCTTGGCTTCCTTCTGGGCGGCGGTCGACAGCGGCACGTGGACCGCCATCTGGTCGCCGTCGAAGTCCGCGTTGAAGGCGAAGCACACCAGCGGATGAATCTGGATGGCACTGCCCTCGACCAGGACCGGCATGAAGGCCTGGATGCCGAGCCGGTGCAGGGTCGGGGCGCGGTTCAGCAGCACGGGGTGGTCCTTGATGACCTCCTCGAGCACGTCCCACACCTCGGGGCGCACGCGCTCCACGATCCGCTTGGCGCTCTTGATGTTGTGGGCAAAGCCCTTCTCGACCAGCTGACGCATGACGAACGGCTTGAACAGCTCGAGCGCCATCTTCTTCGGCAGGCCGCACTGGTGCAGCTTCAGCTCCGGGCCGACCACGATGACCGAGCGGCCGGAGTAGTCGACCCGCTTGCCCAGCAGGTTCTGGCGGAAGCGACCCTGCTTGCCCTTCAGCATGTCGGACAGGCTCTTGAGCCGATGGTTGCCGGTGCCGGCGATCGCGCGGCCGCGGCGTCCGTTGTCGATCAACGCGTCGCACGCCTCCTGGAGCATCCGCTTCTCATTGCGGATGATGATCTCCGGCGCCTCCAGATCGAGCAGCCGGCTGAGCCGGTTGTTGCGGTTGATCACGCGCCGGTAGAGGTCGTTCAGGTCGGAGGTCGCGAAGCGGCCGCCGTCGAGCTGCACCATTGGGCGCAGGTCGGGCGGGATGACCGGCAGGGTGGACAGGATCATCCACTCCGGCCGGTTGCCGCTGCGCCGAAAGGCCTCGATCAGGCGCAGCCGCTTGATCGCCTTCTTGCGCCGCTGTCCGGAGGTCTGGCGCATCTCGACGTGCAGGCGCTGGGCGAGGTCGTCCAGGTCGAGCGCCTCGATGATCTTCTTGACCGCCTCCGCGCCCATGCCGGCGTCGAACAGCCGGCCGTACTGATCTGTCAGGTTGCGGAACTCCGACTCGGTGAGCGTCTGCATCACCTTGATCTCGCCGATCTGCTGCCGACCGGCGCGCGCCGCCAGGCGGGCGTCATCGGTCTCGCGCGTGACCTGCTCTCGCTCGGTGGCGAGCGCGCTGTCGATCCCGGCGGTCAGGTCGCCGACCGCGGCATCCAGCCGCTCCTTGGCCTCGGCCTTGGCCTGCTTGACGTCGGCGTCCACGGCGTCGACCTCGGCCTGCACCGCCTTGCGCAGCGCGGCAAGCGCATCCTTCGGCGCGTCACCGGCGCTGGCAACCACCTCACCCGTGGGCGTGAAGACGATCTCCTCGGCAACCGGCTTGCGGGTGCCCTTCAGGCCGGCCTCGACCTGCTGGGCGGCCTTGGCGAGCTCCTCGGAGCGGGCCGCGAAGCGCTCGTCGTGCTTGCGCAGGTCGGCCTCGTAGGCAGCCTCGACCTCCGCGCGCTTGTCGGCAACGGCCGCCTCGAGCTCGACGCGCTTCTCCTCGACCACGCCCTGGGCGCGGGCGATCCGCTCGCCCAGCTCCTCCTCGATCCGCGCCAATGCCTTCTCCCGCTCGTGCTCGTCGACGCGGGTCACCACGTACAGGGCGAAGTACAGGATCCGCTCCAGGTTGCGCGGGCTGATGTCGAGCAGGATGCCGAGCCGGCTGGGGGTGCCCTTGAAATACCAGATGTGGCTGACCGGGCTGGCCAGCTTGATGTGCCCCATCCGCTCGCGGCGCACCTTCGAGCGCGTGACCTCGACGCCACACTTGTCGCAGATGATCCCCTTGTAGCGGATGCGCTTGTACTTGCCGCAGTAGCACTCCCAGTCCTTGGTGGGACCGAAGATGCGCTCGTCGAAGAGACCGTCCTTCTCCGGCTTGAGCGTGCGGTAGTTGATCGTCTCCGGCTTCGTCACCTCACCATACGACCAGCTGCGAATCGCCTCCGGCGAGGCGAGGCTGATCCGAATCGCATCGAAATCGTTGACATCAAGCACAGTTTGCCCCCAGTAGTCAGTAGTCAGTAGTCAGTAGTCAGTAGTCAGTAGTCAG
>DASQFY010000155.1:0-5650 GCA_035632895.1 Candidatus Dormiibacterota bacterium | reverse complement strand
CAGGTCGGCCGTCTCCTCGACGTCGCCCAGAGCCTCCAGCCGGTTCTTGCCGACCTCGAAGCTCATCAGCGCCGCGTAATCGAACTGCCGTTCACTGATCAGGTCGGCGGCGCGCCGGAGCAGCTCCAGGCGCCGTTGCCAACCAAGGTCGCGCCAGGCGGGAAAGGCGGCGCGCGCAGCGGTGATCGCGTCCTGCACGTCGGCGCGGGTGCCGAGCGGAAAGCGCGCCACCACCACCTCCCGGTCAATCGGCGAGCGATCGTCGAACTCCGCAGCGCCGAAGCGCTCCTCGTCGCCGATGAGCATCGGGTACGAGCGCCCGAGGTCGGCGCGGACGCGTTCGACGGCGGCGTCGAAGGCTGACTGCAGCTCCTCGTTGTCGGCCGACAGGGTGGCGTACGTGATCTTCATGCGAGGCGTGGTGCTGGCCATCGGCTAGGCCTCCGTTGGGGCATCGCGCGGCGCGCCGACGCCGCGGCATCGGTCATGACGAGTTCGCGTCGGTCATTATCGCACCCGATACGCGGCACGCTGAAGGCCAGGCTCCGGGGGGAGAAGAGCCTGGCCTTCGAGCGGGACGATGATAGTTGGCGTGTTTCGCATCCGCAAGGCACATTTGACACGGATTCCGCACGTGCTAACCGCGGTCGGATCGCGGATTCGCTCTCAGGACCGATGGGCGTCGGGGTGTCGGGCTTTGGCCAGGTGAAAGAGGCCCAGCCTGAGCTCCAGCGTGGGGGGGTGCGGCCCCATCAGGTACGCGCGACCGCGGTCGCCGTACAGGCGCGGGAGAAGCTCCAGCGCCGCGGCCCGGTCACGGAGGTCGAGCCGGCTGTGGACCACCTTGATCTTGAATCCGTGGCGCAACCACCACCCGGTACGGCGCTGGGTGGCCTCGAATGCGTGCTCCACCACCTCCGGCTCGAGGAGGCTTGCGAGGTCGTCGCGGCCGTAATAGCCGATCACGATCAGCCGCCCGCCGGGCCGCAGCACACGCATGGCCTCGGCGATGGCCGGCAGTGACGCGTCGTCCGGGTCGATCAGCCCGGACAGCACGACGTCGACCGCCCCGTCGCGCAGCGGCAGGTGCTCCGGCTCGCCCTCCACGATGCGGATGTTCGGCTGGTGGGCGGCCGTCGCCCGCTCCCGGGCGGCGTCCAGCAGGGCAGGCTCTGACTCGATGCCGTAGGTGCGCCCGGTTCGCCGCGCCAGGAGCATCGGGTAGTGCCCGATGCCGGTCCCCACGTCGGCGATCCGCTTGCCGGAGAGCGGCACGATGCGCTCGATCGCGGCCAGCACGCGCCTTTCCGGGTCGATCACCTCTCCCAGCAGGGCATGGAGCGCCGGGTCAGGGCTGGACCAGGCCGGCAGGATGGCGTGCATGCCCTCAGCCTACGGCACGCTCACCCGCAGCTCCGCCGGTTCGCCGCCCTCGAGAAGCAGGATCGCCTCGCCCGCGAGCAGCTGCAGGTCGAACTCGAGCGCACCGGTCGCCCGGCGGGTGACGAGGATCGGGATTCTCAGCTCCGCCCCGGGGTCGAGCGGGCCCCAGCCCAGCGAGGTCGTGCCCGCGGGCTCGCCGCGCTCGCCGGGCCCCTCCACCCACTTCGTCCAGTCCTGCCGGAGGGGCGGGCCGCCATTGGCGACGCGCGCTTCCGAAGGCGCGAAGGGGGCCAGGAAGAGGGCCTCCTTCAGCTCCGTCGGCCAGCGCAGCACAAGCTCCATCACCCGCTCATCCGACAGGTTGGTGACGGTCACCAGGATCTGCCCGTCGCCATCGGGGGGCACGTCCGGCGCCACCGCGACCCGGACCTGGCGCGGATCCTCCTGCGGCGGCAGGGCAAGCGAGAGCGCCGGCTCCGGGGTGGCGGTCGGCAGGGGTGTATCGGTCGGGATCGGCGAGGGGCTCTCGATCGGCGAGGGCGTGGTGCTGGGCTCCGGGCTGCCGGTCGGCGTCGCGCACGCGGCGATGGCCGCGATCAGCACCAGCGCGAGCCCACCCCGTGCGGCCGCGTGTCGCCTCGTCCGCCACCGCATCGGCTCAGTCATGCGCCTCACGAGAGAGCTCGCTCAGGCGGTTGCGGATGGCGAAGGCAGCGGCCTGCGCCCTGCTGGCGAGCGACAGCTTCGCCAGGATGTTGCTGACGTAATTGCGGACTGTCTTCTCGGCCAGCTGCATGGCGGTCGCGATCTCGCGGTTCGACTCGCCCTGGGCCAGGTGCGCGAGCACGCGGCGCTCCTGCTCCGTCAGCTCGGCGAAGGCGCCCGACTCCTCGGCATGGGCGGCATGCCGCAGCCGCTCCAACACGGCAGCGGTGACGGCCGGATCGAGCATCGAGCGGCCGTCGGCGACGGTCCGGATGGCACTCACCAGCTCCTCCGAGCCGATCCTCTTCAGCACGTAGCCGGAGGCTCCGGCGGCGATCGCATCGAAGAGGGCCTCCTCGTCGGCATAGCTGGTCAGCATCACGACCGGCGTCCCGGGCAGCTGCGCGGTGATGGCCCGGCAGGCATCGGTCCCGCTTCCGTTCGGCATGCGGATGTCCATCACCACCACGTCCGGGCGCATGGCGCGCGCCAGGCGAACCGCCTCGTCGCCCGACCCGGCCTCACCGACCACACGGAACCCGGGTTGACGATCGAGCAGCGCCACCAGGCCGATGCGGACCACCTCGTGGTCGTCGGCGATCAGGATGCGGATCGATGGCGCGGCGGTCACGACGATCAGGTCAATCTCATTGCGGACGGCGGCTGGCGGCCACCGGCATGGTAAGCGAGAGGGCCGTGCCCTGCCCCGGCGCGCTCCGAAGGTCGATCGTCGCATGCAGGAGCTCTGCCCGGCGGCGCAGGTTGGCAAGTCCCTGCGCCCGGCCGGTGCGGCCCCGCTCCGCGGCAGCGGCCTGGTCGAAGCCGACGCCATCGTCGCGGATCTCGAGCGTCATGCGGCGACGCGAAGAGGCCAGCCGGACGGCCACATGCCGCGCGCCGGCGTGACGAAGGACGTTGCTGAACGCTTCGTGGACGATCTGGCGCAGCTCCTCGGCCTGATCGACGGTGAGATCCGGGACCCACGCTCCCTCGACGCGGAGGTCGAGGGCAACCAACGTGTTGGCGCGCAGCTCGTCCGCGACGCTGCGCACGATCTCCTCGGCGTCGAGCGTGTCGAGACTGGCGCTGCGCAGGTCGAAGATGGTGCGGCGAATGTCGCCGCTGATGCGGTCCAGCTCGGCCAGCACGGTGCGGATCCGCCCGCGGGGGGCCTCGGCAGCCGGCTCCAGCGTGGCGCTCGCCTCCTCGAGGTGAAGGCCGGCGGCATAGATCGACTGGATGATGCCGTCGTGCAGGTCGCGGCCGATCCGCTCCCGCTCGCGGCCGAGCAGCTCGTGACGACGCGCTTCCGCCAGCGCCCGATCGGTCTCCTGCTCGAACAGGTCGAGAGCCATGATGATCGCCACCGCGATGACCAGCCCGGTGGCGGAGCGCAGCACCTCGATCGGGATGCCGAGCGCATCCCGCACGCTGGCCGCGTTCAGCACATCGGCCGGTGGGAAGGGCGCCGGCATGCCGACGAGGCCGCCGACCAGCGCATACACGGCGAACGCGCCGGCCGCCACCCGCAGGCCGATCCCCACCGGCGGGCGCGCCATCGGCCCGACGGTGCGGGCGCTGCGCACCAGGCCCCACGCCGCCAGCGCCGCACCGGGCAGGCCGAGCATCCAGCGCGCCAGCACATCGCCGACGGCCAGGGGCGCCCCGACCGCTGCCAGCGCGGCGTCGATTCGCCCTTCAGGCAGCCAGGCCAATGGGTCCGGCTCGAAGCCGGCGACCGCCGCGGACACGGCGAGCGTAGCGCCGCCCCAGGCCAGCAGTGCGGCGGCCGGCAGCAGGCGGAGCCGACCGAGGATCGGCAGCGTGGTGGTCACGGCAAGGAGCTCGACCCCGAACTGGAGCAGCAGCGCGTAGGAGGCGCCCTTGATGAGCAGCTGCAGGACGAGCAGCGCTTCGGTCGCGGGCAACGGCAGGTAGCCCGATTGAATCGGCACGAACAGGTAGCCCCATTCATGGAAGCCGTGGACGATGCCGAAGGCGGCCAACCAGGGCAGCGGCCGGGCGAGAGCCAGGGCGCTGCGCTTCAGCGACTGGAGGGCGATCGCCAGGCCGAGGACGAAGAAGACCTGACCGTCGACGGACAGGACGATGACCCGGTTCGTCTCGAAGAGATCGGCAAGCACGGTCATATCAATCCCGCCGAACCGATTGCCACACCGCCCCGGACCGCGGTGCCAGTCGGCGTGTCGACGACGGCTGGTCCGCAAGAGCTGGTGCCGCATCTGGGCCGGTGGCCAGCGCCAGGACCGAGTCACCCTCGATATCGAGGGGCAGATCGACAGGCTCCTCACCGGCGTTGATGGCGACAATCGACCGCTCGCCCGCCTGGGTACGCTCGAACGCGCAGGCCGACCCATTGGCGTTCAGGATTCGACACCCATCCCCGCGAAGGGCAGGGTCGGTCCGGCGGAGTGCCACCGCCTGCCGCACGAAGTCGCGGAGGCCCCGACGCCAGCGGGATTCATCCCACGGAAACGCCGCCCGACAACCGGGATCCGCGTGGCCCGCCAGCCCGACCTCGTCCCCGTAGTAGATGCAGGGCGTTCCGGGGAGCGTCATCAGCAGCAGGATCGCCAGCCGGACGGCCGTCTCGTCTCCGCCGCAGAGCGTGATGAGGCGTGGGGTGTCGTGGCTGCCGACGAGGTTGAACTGGGCGGCCACGGCGGCCGGCGGATAGGCGCCCATGATCACCTCGACGCGCTTTGCGAATGCGGGCGCGTCCAACGGGAGGAGGTGCGCACCAACGTGAGCCTGCTCCGCCGCCACCGCGAGGTCGAGGTGCTTCCCCGCGGCGAAGCCCACGATGGCCCACATGAGCGGGTAGTTCATCAGTCCGTCGAACGGTCCGGCGGCAACCCACTCCGGCGCCACGCGCCATACCTCGCCGACGAGGTAGGCCTCGGGATTCACGGCTCGCACCCGGGCGCGGAACTCCGACCAAAACTCCGCATCGTCGATCTCTTCGGGGACATCCAGCCTCCAGCCATCGGCTCCGAAGCGCACCCACTGCTCGGCCACCCCGAGCAGGAAAGCGCGCACGTCGGGGTTGGCAGTATTCAGCTCTGGGCGCGCTGGGAGGTCCCACCAGGCCTGGTAGCCGAGGGTCTCGAGGGAGCGCCGTGCCCGACGGTACTTCCGGCGCTCGTCCGGATAGGCACGGATGCGCTCGCCGCGCGCCAGCATCGCCACGTTGAGATGGAACCAGTCGCGGTAGGGCGAGCTGCCCCCCGCCTCCAGGACGTGGTGGAACGGCCAGAAGCCGCGACCCGTGTGGTTAAAGACGCCATCGAGCACCACCCGCATACCGCGACCGTGCGCCGCATCGAGCAGCTCGCGCAGCGCATCGGTCCCGCCCAGAAGCGGGTCGACGGCCGTGTAGTCATAGGTGTGATAGCGATGGTTGGCGGCGGATGCGAAGACCGGATTGAGGTAGAGCGCGGTCACGCCGAGGTCGGCGAGGTAGTCGAGCCGCTCGACGACGCCAATGAGATCGCCGCCCTTGAAGCCATGCACCGTGGGGGGTGCATCCCAGGGTTCGAAC
>DASQFY010000154.1:0-2442 GCA_035632895.1 Candidatus Dormiibacterota bacterium | reverse complement strand
ACGACCTTCCTGCTGGCCGCGGCGCCGCGGCTCCTCAACCGCCTGGCCGATGACGGGTTGCGTCACGAGATGAGCACAGCGCCCGACTCCCAGAGGAACGTGCAGGTCTCGACCGTCGACCTTCCGGCCGGTCAGCTCGGCGCCAACCTGGGGGCCGTCGAACGGCAGGGCGAGGCGCACGAAGAGCGTTTTCCCGCCTCGCTGCGCGGGCTGATCACGGCACGCAGCTTCACGGTCGAGACGGTTCGTTTCCAGATTGTCAATTCGTTGCCCTATCCGACCTTCGTCTCGCTTTCTCACCAGAGCCGAGTCGCCGATCAGGTCGAGCTGGTGGACGGGCGGCTCCCGACGTCGCTGGGAGGGAACCTGCCGGCCGCGGTCCTCGGATTCCGCACGACTGCTCCCCCGCCCGAGCCGGAGCACTTCGAAGTCGCCATCTCTCGTCCCATCGCGGAGACCCTCGACCTCGCCGTTGGAGATCAGCTGCTCGGCTACGCAGACGGGGACGACCCCATGGTCCGCTTCGCGTTCGAGGTGCCGATCCCCATCGCGCTCGAGGTCGTCGGGGTCTTCGCGGCGCGCGATCCGGCGGATGACTACTGGCACGATGACGTCGGCCTCCAGGAGGTGAACCTGGTCGGCATCGGCGACAGCACGGTCGCCTTCGCCTCGTTCCTCATGGCGCCGGACGACTACCCAGGCATCGCTGCCGTGCAGCTTCCAGAACGTTTCAGGTGGCGCTACCAGCTCGCCACCGACCAGCTCACCGCGGACGGCCTGGACGCCCTGGTCGTCGACATGCGCCGCCTGGAGGGCGAATTCAGGACGGCCAGCGCCGGCTTCATCCAGCGCGGCGATGTGTTGCTGGAGACAGGGCTGCTCGCGATCCTCGAGCGCTTCGAGTCCAAGCGCGCGGCGTCAGCCGCGGTACTGTCGGTGGCCGGCATCGGCCCGCTGGCGCTCGCCTTCGGCGCCACCGCGATGGTGGCCATCCTGCTCGTTAACCGCCGTCGCGCCGCCCTCGTCCTGACCCGTGGGCGGGGCGCCTCGGGTGGGTTGCTGCTGGGCGTCCAGGCCTGGGAGGCGCTGCTCGTCGCCGGGCCCGCGGCGATCCTCGGCTTCGCGCTCGCCAGCCTCGTTCCCGGGCGGGGCAGCGCCGCTTCCGGGATCCTGGCAGGGGTGACACTGGCCGGAGCGACGCTGCTGCTGGTCGGGGCAACCTGGCCGCTGGCGCGGCGGACGCTGGGCGTGATCGAGCGCGAGGCTCCACCCGCCCTTCGGCCGTCCCCGCGACGCCTCGTTCTGGAGCTGACGGCGATCGGCCTGGCCGTGGCCGGCGCCTTCCTGCTCCGCCAACGCGGCCTGACGATCTCATCCGCCGGGGACGATGAACCAGCCCGCTTCGACCCGTTCCTCGGAGCCGTGCCGGTCCTCATCGGCCTGGCCGTCGGGCTGGTGGCGGTCCGCATCTACCCGATCCCGGTCCGCGCCCTCGGCTGGCTCGCCGCTCGTCGCCGCGACCTTGTTCCCGTCCTCGGCCTGCGGACCGTGGGTCGCCACTCATCGATCGTCGCGCTGCCACTCCTGGTGCTGATGCTGACGGCCGCCATCGGAGCCTTCTCGTCGGTGGTGGTCGCGACCGTGGACCGCGGCCAGCTGACGGCGTCCTGGCAAGAGTTCGGCGCCGATTACCTGGTCGAGTCGGAGACCGGACTGGCTCTCGGAGCCGGGGTGGACCCGACCGCGGTGGATGGCGTCTCCGCCGTGGCGCGTGGTTACCGGGACCCCGTCGCCGGCTTCGATCCTGGTGGCACCGAGACGCGCACCATCCTCCTCTTCGCCGTGGAGCCGGCAGCGTACCGGGAAGTGACGGCAGGCTCGCCGGCGCAGCCCGACTGGCCGATCGCGTTTGAACCAAGCACCGTTTCCCCCGGTCTGGGAACGGTGGACAACCCGTTGCCCGCGCTCATCTCCCGTCGCCTGCCGCTGGGCCTCCGCCCACTTCAGCAGGGCGCCACGTTCCAGGTCACGGTCAAGACCCAGCCGCTCACGTTCGAGGTCGTCGGCATCCGGACCGAGTTCCCCGGCATCGCGCCGGGCACTCCGTTCGTGATCGCACCCTTTGACCAGCTGGCCAACGCCCCGCTGCGTGACGCGCTGCGGCCGACCGTCATGCTGGTGCGCGGACCGGCGGGAATCGAGGATGCGCTGCGCACGACGGTGCGGCAGCAATCCGTGACCTCGCGCCTCGTCTCACGCCACGCCCGGTACGCCGAGCTGCACGACGCGCCGCTGTCCGCCGCGATCGCAAGCGGCTTCCGACTTTCGCTCGCGGTGGCCGCGGCCTACACGGCGCTCACCATCGTGGCGGCGGTGACCCTCACCGCGGGCCGCCGAAGCCGCGACCTCGCCTACCTGCGAACGCTCGGCGTCACCCGGCGC
>DASQFY010000153.1:0-1821 GCA_035632895.1 Candidatus Dormiibacterota bacterium | reverse complement strand
GATCGAGCCTGATGAGGATGGCATTCCGGACATGATCGAGACGTACTGGAATGGTGAGGGCTCGTGGACTGGCGCAGTGGAGGTGGCGATCAGTCCGAGTTCTGAGGGTGATGCCATCCTTACGCTTCCGCGGCTGTCTGTGATGGGTGAGACCGTCGACGGCGACGGGGTTGACGTGGCCGTTCCGCTGGCTCTAATGCGCTGGGTGCTGGCCGAGGCTAGTGCGGTGACCATGAACGTTGCCGGGTTGGTCAGGCGGCCTTGGGTCGTGGGCGGCCCCAGCGTTGGTGTCGTTCGCTCCGGATGCGGGCGCGTTCTCGGCGTTGGGCTGCTAGGACGTCGGGGTGGCGGGCGTTGGCGTTGCGCCAGCGCAGGTAGGCCTGCAGGTCGCGGGCTAGCACGATGTGGTTGGGGTAGTTGGAGTTGGCCATGGTGAAGGTCCGCAAGGGCCCGAACTGGGCCTCGATCGGATCAGCCCAGGACGCGCTGGTCGGAGTGAAACACAGCTCGACCTTGTTCCTGGCGGCCCAGGCCCGGATCGCGGGGGTCTTGTTCGCGGACAGGTTGTCCAGGATCACGTAGATGGGTGCGCCGTCGGGTCGGGTGGCGCGGATCGACCTTAACGCGGACAGGGTGTGGCCGCCGCCTTTGCGGCGGCGCAGGATGCCCCACAGCGTGTCGTCGCCGAGGGAGTAGCAGCCGTGGAAGTAGCGGATCCCGTGGATGCGGTGGTAGGTCGCCGGGAGCCGGTCGGGTCTGGTCCGGGCTGCCCAGCAGGTGCCGTGGCAGGGCCGGATCGACAGTGGTCCGAACTGGTCGAACGCGAAACACCGGTCGGCGAACTGGGTGGTGACCGCCTCGATCCGGTCCAGCTTGGCCTCGGCGTCCGGGTCGGTGGATTCCTTCCAGGTCCGGGTCCGCTGGAAGGTGATGTGGTGGATATGCAGGATCTGCCGCAGCCGCTCCCGACCGATCCGCACCCGCCGGGCCGGGTCCGGGACACTGCGCCAGTAACTGCCGTCCAGGTAGGCGGCCAGCTTGCGCAGACTCCAGTGCGTGAACGGCAACCCCAGCTTCTTCGGTCGGGTCGTGGCCGCCTGGACGAGGAACGTGATGTCGGTGTCACTGATCAGGCGGGGACGGCCTCCCGCCCACTGAGGGTCCAACGCGGCCAGCCCCCGCCGGTTGAACGCGTGGATCACGTCCCGCGCCGTGTCGTCGTCCGCAGCGACCAACCGGGCGATCGCCGGCACCGTCGTTCCCGACGCCGACGCCATGATGATCAACGCGCGGCGCACCCGGATCGACCCGTGCTTACCTCGCCGCACGATCCGCAGCAGGAACTGGCCTTCCCAATCAGTGAGCCGACGGGCCCTTACCGGTTCTGACATCACACACCTGACTCTCAACCACCATGATCAAGAGTAAGATCAACAAGTCCAGTCACGCCGGACCTAGCTCGGTGTGTCGCCAACCCGGTGAACGTTCATGGTCACCGCACTAGCCGGGCGGCCCGGGTCGTGGGAGGCCGACCTGGTCGAGCAGCTCCTCCGCGGCACGGTCGGCTGGGACGAGCAGTACCTGTCCGAGCACCGCACCGAGCCTGTGGTGATCCACTTGAACGTTGCCCGGCTGGTCGAGGACGAGGCATGGGCCCGCACGTCCCCCGGTGATGCGGCCGGCGTGGCCGGCTCGTCAAGCTCGCCCGCCGACGCGGGCTACGAGCACGACATGGATCAGGTGTACCTGCGGTGGGACAGTCTTTCCGCGGACGAGTACGACCCGGACGCCGAAGCGAACGAGGCTCAGCCGTCCACCAGC
>DASQFY010000152.1:0-2135 GCA_035632895.1 Candidatus Dormiibacterota bacterium | reverse complement strand
CGGAACGGCAAGCGACAACGCGACAGGTCAGGGCATGGGCGCCAGCGGTGGGATCCCGTAAGCCCACCCGATGACGACTACCGCAAGGGTCCGGGGGAATCTAGTCCGAAGTTACGTGTCGTGTGACGAGCGAAACCCCTGTTGACCAGGGGTTTCGCCGTTTCGGGTGTTCGGGTTCTGGCTACGTCAGGGTCAATGGGATGGGCTGGCCGAGGAGTTCGAAGGCCCGTCGCTGGGTGGGTGTTGCCGTGGTGAGGGTGGGCACGGTTGGTAGGTTCGGGTCGGTGCCATAGCGGATGTCGCCCCGGGTCATGGTGGCAAGGTGGTCCAGAAGACAGCGGAAGGAACGCACCGGTTGGCCGGCCTGATCGGTACGTGTCGATGCCTTGGCGTCGGCGGCTGTGGAGCGTTTCGCGGGGGCGACGGGGTCGACCGGCTGGGGGCGGTTCTCGTCAGTGAACGTTAGCGGCGCCCATGCGGCGCGTAGGTGCCAGGTCAGGTACGCGGCGAGCATGCAGATGAACACGTGCGCGCGGACCCGAGTCTCGGTCCAGTGGTGGATCGGACGCAGGTCCAGGTCGATGGCTTTGAGGGATCGGAAGTCCCGCTCGACGTTCGCCAGGGATTTGTAGGTGGCCACCACCGTGGCGGTATTCATCTGTTCGGTCGGCACTGTGGTGCGGATGACGTAGATGCCGTCCAGTGCGGCCTCGGCGTCGATGCCGGCTTGGTCGTGGGTGTAGGTGAAGGCGTCCTTGGTGATGTCCAGCTGGTAGTGCTTGGCCATCTTGTACCGGCCGACGACCTTGCCTACGCGGATCCCGATCTTGCCGGCGCCGGCCAGGCGCCCGGCCGCAACTGCGGCGGTGATCTTGGCCAGCTCGGCGTCGGTGGCCTCCAGCAGTACCAGGCGTTTCCGGGCCCGCTCGGTGGCCAGGGCGGGGTTGCGGCAGGCGACCAGTCGTTCCCCGGGGTAGTCGGGGTGGGTGATCTCGGCCAGGTTGGCCTGGTCGAACAGGCTCATCTGCAGTGGCCCATCGTCGGCGGCCAGGGCGGCGATCGCGGGGGCTCGTAGC
This sequence comes from Candidatus Dormiibacterota bacterium, assembly GCA_035632895.1. Classification (GTDB taxonomy): domain Bacteria; phylum Chloroflexota; class Limnocylindria; order QHBO01; family QHBO01; genus DASQFY01. Next base: position 1,059 of record DASQFY010000152.1, on the reverse strand, counting down.
GCGGTGACCCACCCCATGCCGCCGAGCTCGCGCAATGCTTCGATCCGGGCGCTGGTGATCATTCCGCGGTCCCCGACCATCACCATCTCCTTGAGCCCGAACGTGTCCCGCACCGCTGAGACGATGCCGGTGAACGCGGTCGGGTCAGCGGTGTTGCCGGCCACTACGCGGACTGCGACCGGGCGCCCGACCGGATCGGTCAACAGCCCGTACTCAATCTGGGGCAGGCCCTTCTTCCCGTCGCGAGAGTAGCCGCGGGCCGCTAACGAACAGCACCGCCCGGTGACCCAGGAGGAGGACAAGTCGAACAACGCCAACCGGTTTGGGTTCGCATCGGTGTCCAGATGCCTGCTGCCCAGCCTCTTCTCGATGGCGTCCTGCCGTCCGGCGAGCCAGTCCATCGCCGCGTACACCTCGTCGGTGGACGCGTCGGCCACAGCCAGGTCGGTGGCCAAGGTGGTGTCGGCCCACCATCGGGTCGTGGCCAGTTTCGAGCCGGGCCGGCACACCCGGGCGATGACCAGAGCCAAAGCGAGGTCCCGCTCCCGACCGGGCATACCCAGCAGCGCGGGCAGACCGAGCGCCCTGGCCTGGGCGTACACCGCGGCGACGTGTCCGTGCGGGAGTGACCTTGTCACCTCCAAATAGTCGCCGGCCTCGACCAGCGTCTTCCCGGCCAGGCTCGCCCGGACCGCCTCGATCGCCGGCGCCGGCAACGCCGACAGGTTCGCCAGCGTCTCGTGCCTGACCTTGGCCCCGTCCCGATATGTGCGGCGCAGTAGGTGCGAGACGTACTCACGCTGCTCACCGGACTTGGCGGTATACCTGCCGACCACTCTGGCTACATGCATCGCCCCGGACTGTGCCGTCATGCCAGTAACTATAACGAGGTGCCGGGTAACTTCCATGCGCGACACGCCGTATTCGCTGGCTACATATATCAAGCACAAACCAAGCAACCTCGCAGGTCAACAGCACAATCAGCCCTCAAACCGTTCGTAACTTCGGTCTAGTCGACAGATTGCCGGCGCCGCACTGCATCATCCAACCGGCGCGCCG
>DASQFY010000151.1:0-5176 GCA_035632895.1 Candidatus Dormiibacterota bacterium | reverse complement strand
AGCACCTCGTCGCTGGTGTGCTCCACGAACGCACCATCGGCCGGTGGGGTGCCGCCGGCCGGCGCCACCACGTAGCGGATGGGCAGCTCGTAGCGCCGCGCGAAGTCGTAGTCGCGCTCGTCGTGGGCGGGGACGGCCATGATTGCACCGGTCCCATAGCCGGGCAGCACGTAGTCGGCGATCCAGATCGGGATCCGCTCGTTCGTCATTGGGTTGATGGCGAATGAGCCGGTGAAGACGCCGGTCTTCTCGCGCTCGACGCTCAGGCGCTCGATCTCCGTCTCGCGCCGGGCACGCTCCACGTAGGCGGCGACATCGGCCCTGCGGTCGGGCGTGGTGACGGCCTCGACCGCCTGATGCTCGGGCGCAAGCACCAGGAAGGTCGCGCCGAAGACGGTGTCCGACCGGGTGGTGAAGACCCGGAGGGCGTCAATGCCATCGGCCTCCACCGGGAAGGCGATCTCGGCGCCCTCCGAACGGCCGATCCAGTTGGTCTGCATCAGCTTGATCGGCTCGGGCCAGTCGATGCCGCTGAAGTTGAGCAGCTCGTCGGCATAGCTGGTGGTCCGGAAGAACCACTGCTCCAGGTCGCGTTTGACGACCGGCGTGCCGCACCGCCAGCAGACGCGGTCCGCGCCCTCCACCTGCTCGCGTGCCAGGACCACCTGGTCCTTGGGGCACCAGTCGACCGGGGCCATGGCCTTGTACGCCAGCCCGGCCTTGAACAGCTCGCCGAACAGCCACTGCGTCCAGCGGTAGTACTCGGGGTCGCTGGTGACCACCTCCCGCGTCCAGTCGAACATGCAGCCCATCGTCCGGAACTGGGCTCGCATCCGGTCGATGTTGGCGGTGGTCCAGGTCGCCGGATCGACGCCGCGGTCGATAGCCGCGTTCTCTGTCGGCAGGCCGAACGAGTCAAAGCCCATCGGGAACATGACGTTCAGGCCGTCCATGCGCCGCATGCGGGCCACGATGTCGGGTCCGGTCGCGGCGTACCAATGACCGATGTGCAGGTCGCCGGACGGGTAGGGGTACATCGTCAGCAGGTAGTGCTTCTGGCGCGGGTCCTGGTCATCGGCCCGATACAGCCCGTCCGCCTCCCAGCGTTCGCGCCAACCCCGCTCGTACGAGGCGGGGTCGAACCGCCCGGCCCGCCCGGTGCGGGCCTCGATGTCGGTACTCATCCTCCGCTCCTCCGTGCGATCCACAGGTCCACGCGATAGGGAACCGGGAAGGGCTTCCCGCCGGACAGCCCGTGGCGGGCCAGCAGCTCGACGAGGTCGGCGCGGAAGCGATCCTGGCGCTCCGGCGACATGGCGGCCCGCACGTACGAAGCGGTGAAGGCCATCCCCACGAACTGCTCGTCGGTCATCTCTACGTCCTGGTGCAGCTGGATCAGGACCGGCGCCTCGAAGCCGTGGGCCGCCTCGATCGCCCGGCGCGTCTCATCCCGGCCGCCTGCCTCGTAGCGGCCAATGCCGGGATCGTCGGCGCTCTCGGCCGAGCGCTTCAGGAGTTCGGCGTAGTCGGCCAGGAAGGGGGAGCGCTCGGCGTCGCGGACGTTCCAGAAGAGCGCCATGCCGCCGCCGGGCCGCACGATGCGAGTGATCTCCGCCATGGCCGCCTCTTTGGCGAACCAGTGGAATGCCTGCGCGGCGGTCACCAGGTCGACCGACGTGGGATCAAGGCCGGTCGCCTCGGCATCGGCCTGGATCGTCGAGATCAGCAGCCCATCGTCGGTCGCACGCGCGCGCAGCAGCTCCAGCATCGGGCGGCCGGGTTCGACGGCGGTGACGCGCCAGCCGAGCGCGGCCATCGCCAGGCTGGCGCGGCCGGTTCCCGCGCCCAGGTCCACCACGAGCGGTAGTCGGGGCAGGGTGAGGCGCGTGGCGATCGTCGTGAACACCTCGTCGGGGTAACCCGGACGGAAACGGTCGTATTCGTCGGCCCACGCGTCGAAGCCGCGCGCCAAGCCCGGTTCGATGCGGCCGGACTCGGCGTTCATCGGTCCGCCTCCTGGCCATCCGGGAACCAGGCCATCAGCAGCTCGTCGCGGAACGTGCCGTTCGGTCCGCGGTACTGGCGCCTGCGCACGCCCTCTCGGACGAAGCCGGCGCGCTCGTACACGGCGATGGCCCGCTCGTTGTCCGGGAAGACTCCGAGCGCCATCTTCGCCAGGCCGCGGTCACGCGCCCACGCGACGCCCGCCTCCACCATCGCCGAGCCGATGCCAACGTCGCGCCAGTCGGCGGCCACGCAGATCGACAAGGTCCCAATGTGCTCGCTCACCACGTTTCGGTCCAGGCTGACGAGCAGGTTGCCGACCACCTCGCCGTCGGCCTCGGCGACCAACGTCAACCCATCTCCGCCGCGGATCATCTCGCCGATGTAGAACGCCTCGGACGGCTCGCTCACCGCCGCGGGCGGGGTGACGAGCCAACGACCCTCGCCCCGCACCGCTGCGAACAGGCGCGACAGCGCCCGCGCATCGGTCGGGCGGGCGGGGCGCAGCGTCCAGTGCCGGCCATCGCCGGCCGTCCGTGCCTCGCTGACCGTGTCCGTCATTGTGGCTATGCCCGTCCTCATCGGTCTCCTTGCCCTGCAAGGTACGACAAAGCCCCCGCTCGTCAGGACGAGGGGGGCTCCCTTCGCGGTACCACCTGCACTTGACCGATGGGGTGGTGGAGCTGGGGGGACTCGAACCCCCGACCCCCTGCATGCCATGCAGGTGCTCTCCCAGCTGAGCTACAACCCCACGATCGGTCCACTCATCGGCGTGGTATCGGACGCCATCCCGGTCGGCTCTCGCCGACTGCTCAGCGGGCGAGTTCCGCGCTTCCCGATTGCCGGCTTGCACCCTCCCGGCTCGCTGAAAATCGGCGAAATAGCGCGTACTGCTCCCGCGTCAACGCGTTCGCCGGCGAGTATAGCGCAGCCTCGCGGCCGCCCTCAATCGGCCCTCAGGCTGACGGGAGGAGCGTCCGCAGCCCGGCCTCGAGGTCGCGTGGGGCGTAGCCGAGCTGGACACGCGCCTTGGCATCGGTCGCCCAGTAGGTGACTCCGTCGCTGGCACGCACCATCTCCGCCACGTTCGGCGCTCCTGCCAGCACACGACCGAGGAGCCCGCCCAGCGGCGTCACCGCATGCAGAAGCCAGGACGGCGTGCTGAGCAGTGGCGGCCGCTTGCCGGCGAGCGCGGCGGCACGGCGCACCACCTCACGCAGAGTCGCGATCTCGCCGCCGAGCACGTACTGCTCGCCGATCGTGCCCTTGTCGTGGACCAGCAGGATGCCGGCGGCCAGGTCGTCGACGTGCACCAGGCTGCCGCCCAGCTCCGGGGCGTTGATGACCGGCAGCCGGCCGGCCATCGCCTGCGCAACGGTGGCGCCCACCTGCGAGTGGTCGCCCGGACCGTAGACCATGCACGGGATCGCAATCAGGATCGGTGCGCCGGTCGCGATCCGCCCCTCCGCCGCCAGGTGGGCGAGGTACTTCGTCTCGTCGTAGTAGGACAGGTAGCGCGGCGGCTGCGGGCGCCGGTAGGTCTCGTCCACCACGCGGCCACGGGTGTCGCCGAAGACGTTGGCGGTCGAGACGTAGACCATCCGCGGCACCTGCGCGGCAATCGCCGCGTCCAGCGCCGCGCGGGTGGCGCTCACGTTGGCCTGGTACATCGCTGCGTGCTCGGTCGCCGCGATCCCGACCCGATAGCTTCCGGCCAGGTGAAACAGTGCGTCGCTGCCTTCGAGCGCGGCGCGCAGGTCCTCGTCCGGCATCGCTCCCAGGTCGCCCTCGATCAGCTCACAGCCGAGCTTGCGCAGCGCGTCGGCCCGGCCGGCGTCGCGCACCAGGGCGAGGACCTCGTCGCCGCGCGCCCGAAGCTGGCGGACGAGCGACCCGCCGATGAAGCCGGCGGCGCCGGTGACGAACGCCCTCATCGGTCCGTCGTCATCGGTTCGTGAAGACAGCCCGCAGGCGCCTCAGGCTGTCCTCCAGGTCGCGATGTGCCCCGTCTGCCACCATCCCCTCGATCGGGGCCATGAACACGTTCTGCGCCCGGATCGTCATGCCGAAGCGCAGGTCGGTGGCGCCGTCGCGCGGCGCCAGGTCGAGCGTGGCCTCCACGCCGATCCCGCTCACCGCGCTCTCCAGGACCAGGCGCTGCCCCGGATCGTAGGCGGTGATCGTCAGGTCGACCGCCAGCCGCTGGCCGCCGAGCTCGCGCACAACGCGAGCTGTGGAGCCGACCCCGATCGGATCAGGCGAGGTCCGCTCGGCGGAGACGATCCCGGTCTGCCAGCTGGGCAGGTTGGCGGGATCGGCCAGGAACGCGAAGACCTCTTCAGGGGGCGCGGCGATCTCCGCGGCTGCCTCGACGCTTCGCATCGGTCAACCCTAGCCGATCGGCGATGACCTGTGACCATCGGGCCATTCCGTACCCCATCGGGCGATGACGTATCCTGCTGGCTGGCGCAAGGCAGCGTGCGGTCGTCCGTGCGGGAATCCGAGCGCCCGACGGCTAATGAGAAGGGGATATTTCGTGCTCCGACGACTCGCGCCGAGCCTCATGGTTGCGGCCTTCACCCTCGCGGCGTGCACCGGTGCGCCGCCGATCACCGACCCGGTTGACCTCATCACGCAGGGCGTCGAGGCAACCGGCAACCTGAAGAGCTTCCACATGTCGCTGGCCGTCGACGGCACCTTCAGCGACCCGGGCTCGGGCGGGTCCTTCGCCCTGAACGGCACCTCGCTCGAGGGCGACTTCGACCTCGCGTCAAAGAACCTGCAGATGACTTTCGCGGTACCGGCCCTGCTTGGCCTGACCGGCGATGTGATCGTGATCGGGACCGATGCCTACGTGCGCACCAGCATGACCGGCACGAGCTGGTCGAAGTCGACGAGTACGGCCGGGGACCCGGTTTCCGACGCGATGGACCCGGAGAAGGCGCTTGCGGAGGTCCGCGCCTTCCTGGCCAAGGAGGGCGTCGAAACCGAGAAGCTCGACGACGTGGAGTGCGGCGACCGCACCTGCTACGCGGTCCGCGTCACGATCCCGGCTGCGCTGCTGGCCGAGGCCGGCGATGCCACCGGCCTGGACCCGGCCGCCACCGTCGGTGAGGCGCTGGTGCTGAACCTGCGCTTCGACCGCGAGAACCTGTGGCTGACGGAAATCTCG
>DASQFY010000150.1:0-3132 GCA_035632895.1 Candidatus Dormiibacterota bacterium | reverse complement strand
GCAGCACGAGCATGACGCCGATCACTGTCGCCACGGGCGCGGCCGGCTGCCGGAGCGCGGTGTTGGGGCCTGCCACGGACGTCGGGTCGGGGATCGGCTCGTCGGTGGCATACCCGAAGCTGAACGTGCTGGTCACGGGATGACCGTCTTCGCCGACCACGACGTACTCGACGGTGTAAACGCCCGGATCGCCGATCGTCACCTCGCCGCTCATCACGTTGCGATCCGCGATCGTGAGGTCCACATCGCCCGTGCCAACATCGTGGCCGTCGGCATCGACCACGGTGAAGGAGCTGGAGTCAGGATCGAGCTCGTCGTCGAAGGTGAGCGTCACCTCGGTCGGCGCGGTGTCCAGGATTTCGCCCGCCGCGGGCGTGCTCGACTGGAGCTCGGCGTGGGCGGCCGCAACGGCAGGCACGGCGGCGAGCAGCGCCGCGATCGACGCGGCTGCGAGGAGCGATCGGCGAGGGATCATCGGTCGCTCGGTGGCCACGGCGTTCGGAGGTAGTTCACCAGGTCCCATCGGTCATTCTCGGAGAGCGTACCCGCGAAGGCGGGCATCCGTGTTCCGGCGCTGCCAACGGCAATCCGATAGGCGAGCTCTCCGTCGCTCAGATGCGGCACCACCTCGCCAAGGGGCGAGAGCGCGGGGAGCCAGCCCGCCGCAGTGACGCCGTCCCCGGCGCCCTCGATGCCGTGGCAGGCCGCGCAGTTGGCGAGGTACAGTTCGCGGCCGCGCTGGATCGAATCGGCTGTGGCCTGCTGAGGGTTGGTCATCGTCGCTGCACCCGCGGGCGGGAGGTTTGCGGCGTGCAGCGCCGCGCGTGAGGCGACGCCCACGCCCGCCAGCACGGCCACCAGGACAACCGCCGCGCGCAGGCGGGCCCACCAGTGCGACGTGCCGCCGCGGTCGAGGAAGCCCAACGCGGCCGCCAGCCCGAGCAGCGCCAGCGGCACCACCCAGCCGAACGTGCCGACCGGCAGCACAGCCCACAACGCCGCGAGCGGGAACGGGACTCCCACCCCGGTGTCGGGTGGCGGGAGCGCCTGGGGTGGCAGCGGCATGGTGACCGACAGCTCGAAGGTGGTCGCCTCGTCGCGCACGCCGACCCGCCGCACGATCACCTCGAGCCGCCAGGTTCCGACGATGGGGGTGTAGGCACCGGACGTGCCCCACAGCCACGGCTCGCTGGCCGACTCGAGTTGGACCCGCTGCACAGGGAGTCCGGTCTCGGCAGGCGGCGCAAAGACGAGGTAGACGCGCTGGACGTCCATCCGGTCGGCACCCGTCGACGCATCCGCCACTGCCACCTGGTAACGCGCGCTGACCGGTGTGGGCCGGTTGACGGCGACATGCACGGAGGACGCCCCGGCGGTGCCGTACAGGTGCGCGGTGCCGATCGCGGACGAGGTGACCACCGGTGCGCGTGACGCGGCTGGCTGACCGGTCACCATGCCGGCAGCGGCAACCACTGCCAGGGCGCCGATCGCGAGCTCCATGCCGATCAGCGGCAGCGAGCGACGGATGGTGCCGCTCCTGACCAGGAAGAAGTTCACGGCGCCGATGCCGACCGCCGTGCTGAAGAGGAGCGCCTTGCCGAGCAGAAGGTTGCCGTAGCCACTCGCCACCAGCTCGCGCGGCGCACCGCCCAGCACGAGCGGGGAGTTCGCCAGGCCGGTGAGCACCACTACCGGCGCCGCAACCAGGGCGACCCGCGAGTGGCGCCGGAACGCCTCACCAACTGCGGCACGCGAGCGGAACGCCAGCAGCAGGAGACCAGGGAGCGCCCCGAGCCAGGCCGCCACCCCCAGGAGATGCGCGAAGTCGATGGCGGCGAAGAGCGGCCCGCCCAGGGCGGCCGGGTGGCCGGCCAGGCTGCTGCCGGCCAGCGAAAGCCCCGCCATAACCAGGAGCGCCACCAGCCAGCGGGCCTCGCTCGCGACCACCGGAATGCCGCGCCGCGTGGCCTCCTCGACGGCGAAAAATCGCGCCACCGCCACCACGAAGGCGGCCCCGGCGCCGGTGAGCGCAACGCGCATGGCGATCGCGAACGGAGTCCAGCCGAACGGTGCGGCGAAGTCGAGTGGAAAGCCCGATCCGTGACCGAGGTGGGTACCCGCCGCGATGATCGGCCGCGCGCTGAGGGCCAGGTAGATCGCCAATCCGGCGCCGGAGGCCGCCGCCAGCACGGCCAGCACACCCCACGGCGCGGTCACGCGAACCCCTGGGGCCGTTGACAGCGCGGGCCGGGCCGCGACCAACCAGAACAGGACGGTACCCGCCACGGCCAACGCGCTCGCCAGGGCGAGCCAGCGCGCCGCCACCACCTCAGGAGCGGATGAGGGGGAGCTCGTCTCGGTTGGCAGCGTGGGCGGAGGCTGGCTCCCGGTGGGATCGACCAGGAACGCGAAGATGCCGGCGGTGACGTGCCCGTCGGTGGCCGAAGTGACCTGGTAGCTGACGGTGTAGGTGCCCGGCTCGAGGCTGGGTAGCCCCGCAGTCGCGGTCGACCCGGCGGGATCCAGGTGGATGGCGCCAACGCCCGTCACCTCCGCCTGCCGATTGTCGAGGAGGGCAACCCTGGCCGTGACGAGGTCGATCGGCTCGGAGAAGGTGACGGTCAGCTGTTCCGGAGGCTCGAGCAGGCTGGCGTTGGCCGCCGGGTCGGACGCAACGAGCTCGGCGTGGGCTCGCACCGTCCCCGGGAAGACCAGCGGCAGCGCGAGCAGTCCCAGCAGCAGGGCAGCGCGCACGTCAGTCCTCGGCGAAGAACGGATCGTCGCCGTACAGCTCCAGCCAGCGGCGCCGCATCTGGCGGATGGTGGCCACGATCGCAGCCTCCGACGTTCCCGGGGGCAGGAGGCCAACGATCGCGGTGCGCACCGGTTCGCTGCCCTCCATCGCGAGCAGGGCCAGGTAGTCATGCACCCGCTGGGCCGGGGTCTTGCCGTGCGCGCGCATCCGTACCAGGACATCAGCCTCGTGCTCGCGGGCGTCGGCATAGTCCGCATCGGTCCATTCCAGCTCGGCCATCAGGGCTGGCACAACGTCCAGCCTGGGGTCGGAGTAGGCCCAGCGGACGAACGAGTCGATCGCTTGCGGCTGCCGATCGTGATGTCGCGCGTGGAACC
>DASQFY010000149.1:0-6139 GCA_035632895.1 Candidatus Dormiibacterota bacterium | reverse complement strand
GGCCCGCGTCGGCAGCTACCTGACAGTCGACACCATGGCCGGCGCGGCCACCTGGGCGACCGGCTACGACCTTGCCGGCCTCACGGCATCCGGCGCGGCCGATGCCGTGATGGTGATGGCCTATGACTTCAGCTGGTCGGGATCAGCGCGGGCGGGTGGCGTCGCACCGCTCGACAGCCCCTACATCTTCGACGCACGCCAGGCCGTGGCGGACCACCTCTCGGTGGTCGACGGCAGCAAGGTGATCTGGGGCATCCCCTACTACGGGCGCACCTGGCCGACCCAGACGGATGCTCTGAACTCGCTCACCTGTCGCGCCACGACCCCGCCGATCTGCCCGAACTCGAAGATCACGTCGCCGGGTGCCTCGGGGGCGTACTACTACACCGGCGCCCTGACGCACGCCGCCGCCTACGGGCGGCGCTGGGACGCCGCCGGCGGCGTGCCGTGGTATCGCTGGTACGACTCGACCAACACGACCTGGCGGCAGGGCTACTACGACGACCCGCAGTCGCTGACGCTCAAGTACAACCTGGTCATCGACAACGGCCTGGCCGGCATTGGCATCTGGACTCTCGGCATGGACGCGGGTCGCCAGGACCTCTGGCACGTCATCGATGACCGGTTCCGGCGGGCCGATGCGCGGCTGGCCGGCGCGGACCGCTACGCGACCGCCGCGGCGATCAGCTCCACGTTCTTTGCGCCCGGCCCCCCGGTGGCATTCGTGGCCACCGGCGCCAATTTCCCGGATGCGCTGGCGGCGAGCCCGGCCGCCGCGCGGCTCGGCGGCCCCACCCTCCTGACGCAGCGCACGTCGCTGCCCCAGGCCACCATTGACGAGCTGGTCCGACTGCAGCCGCGCTCGATCGTGATCGTCGGCGGCACCGGGGTCGTGAGCACCCAGGTCGCTGCTCAGCTCCGCACGTATACGACGGGCAACGTCCTGCGGCTGGCCGGGGCGGATCGCTACGCAACCGCCGCCGCGGTCAGTCGCGCCTTCTTCGACAGGGGCCTTGACGTCGTCTTCGTCGCAACCGGCGCGAACTTCCCTGACGCGTTGTCGGTCGGGCCCGTTGCCGCGGTGCGCGGCGCTCCGGTCCTGCTCGTGACGCGTGACGGTATCCCGGGTGCGACCGCGACTGAGCTCAGCCGACTGCGCCCCGGCCGGATCGTGGTGGTCGGCGGCACGGGCGTGGTCGCCAACTCTGTCCTCGCCACCCTGGACACCTACACCGCCGGCTCCGTCACCCGCCTCGCCGGCAAGGACCGCTACGCGACGGCCGTGGCCGTCAGCGCCGCCGCCTTCGCCGCGGACGGGCCCAACGAGGTCTTCGTCGCCACCGGCGCAAACTTCCCGGACGCCGTTTCCGGGGCCGCATCGGCAGGGGCCAGGCATGCCCCACTTCTGCTCGTCGCCCCCACCAGTCTGCCCGCCCCGGTCGCCGCCGAGCTCCGGCGGCTCAGCGCACCCACGACGTGGCTGCTCGGCTCGACCGGCGCCATCTCCAATTCGGTCAGGGATCAGATCCGGGCGCTCTGGTACTGATCTAGCACGCGCGCCCAGACCGAGGCCATCCCGGCCCGGTGATGCTCCACGTCGAAGCGCGCGGCGGTGGCGGCCACCTGCCGGGGGTCATAGTCCGGGACCGACGCGATCGCGGCGGCGAACTCGTCGTCGCGCTCGACGAGCGTCCCGTTGACGCCCGGCTCGACGACCTCGCGCAGGCCACCGACAGCGCGAGCAACGACCCAACGTCCCGACGCGATCGCCTCGGCGGCCACGAGACCATATGGCTCGGCTCTCGACGGCACGATCAGGATGTCGTGATCCGCCAGCAGCCCGGGGATCTCCTCAGGCGCCACTTCCCGGATCCCAGGCCCCAGTACCGTATCGGCCAGCCGTCGGGCGATGTCCGGGGCCTTATGCGCGACTGCCCCTCCGAGGTACAGGACGCGCCGCACCGACGGGCGCGGCGACGGTACGAAGCGCGACAGGTCGATGCCCGGCGGGACAACCTCGGCCCTGCCGCCCAGCGCGGTCACGCAGGCCGCCGTCTCGGCGCTGTTCGTCACCACCGCATCCGCCGCGGCGACCGTCCAGCGCGCAAGGGTGGTGAAGAGGCGGTTGCGCTGCGCCATCTCGCGCACGTCGGCGCCGTGGGCATAGACGACCAGGGGTCGGCCTCGGAGGCGGGCTGCGGCAACCGCGATCGGCCCGGTCGGCAACAGGAAGTGTCCCTCCACCCCGTCGAACCGGCCACGCGCCGTCAGCGAGCGCCAGGCGATCGACGCATAGCGCCGCCAGCCGGGGATGTCGTAGCGTGACGGAGCCACGACCGTCGCCTGCAGATCGGGATCGGCCAGGCGGTCGCGAACGAACGCGCCGGCGGCTGGCCGGTCCGAGGTCGGGAAGCGTGCGGTCACCACGAGCAGACGCATCGGGAAGGGACGGTAGCACGCGGGGTAGAATCGTCGCCCCATGACCACCACCGCCCAATCGCGTCGCGCGGACGGTCGCGCGCCCACACAACTGCGCCCGGTAAAGATCGTCGCCGACTACCTGAAGTTTGCCGAGGGATCGGTCCTGATCCGGGTGGGCGACACCCGGGTGATCTGTGCCGTTTCGATCGAGGATCGCGTGCCCGGCTGGCTGCGGGGCAAGGGCGGCGGCTGGGTGACGGCCGAATACAGCATGCTGCCGCGGGCCGGCACCGAGCGCAGCCAGCGCGAGGCGAGCGCCGGGCGGATCGGCGGCCGGACGCATGAGATCCAGCGCCTCATCGGCCGGGCACTGCGGGGCGTGGTCGACCTCCCTCGCCTTGGCGAGCGGACGATCACCGTCGACTGCGACGTCATCCAGGCCGATGGCGGCACGCGCACGGCGTCGATCACCGGGGCCCACGTCGCGCTGGCCAGGGCGCTGAACAAGTTCGGAATGGCGCATCTGCTGACCGGCCAGGTGGCGGCCGTGAGCGTCGGAATGTCAGGCGGGCAGACGCTGCTCGACCTCGACTACGTCGAGGACTCGAGTGCCGATGTCGATTTCAACGTGGTGATGACCAGCGAAGAGCGCTTCGTCGAGATCCAGGGGACGGCCGAGCATCAGTCCTTCGACCGTGCACAGCTGAACCAGATGATCGACCTGGCGGCGGCCGGTATCCGCCAGCTGTTCGAGATCCAGCGCAAGGCGATCGAAGCACCCGCCGCCGAGTGAGCGACCTGCTGCTGGCGACCACCAATCGTGGCAAGCAGCGCGAGTTCGCACGCCTGCTGGCGGGCGTCCCGGCCCGGGTGGTGACGCCACAGGATCTCGGCCTGGAGCTCGATGTGCCGGAGCCGCACGACACCTACGCCGAGAACGCGATCGCGAAGGCCGATGCCTACTGTCGCGCGTCGGGCCTTCCGACGCTGGCCGACGATTCGGGGCTCGAGGCGGCGGCCCTCGACTGGGGACCCGGTGTGCGCACCGGGCGCTTCGGCGGCCCGGACGTCGACGACCGGGTCGGGCACCTGCTGGCTGAGATCGAGGGAGCCGAGGATCGGCGGGCCAGGATGGTCTGCTGGCTGGCGCTCGCCGTCCCGCCGCCGGAACGTGGGGCGGCCGCTGGCGAGATGCCGCAGGGTGATGCGCCGCGCATCGAGCTCTTCCACGGCGCAATCGAGGGCAGCGTGGCTCGCGAGCGGCGCGGCGACGGTGGATTCGGATACGACCCGGTCTTCGAGCTGCCGTCGGGGATGACCACCGCCCAGCTGCCCGACGGCGAGAAGGACCGCATCTCGCATCGTGGCCGCGCGGTGGCGGCGGCCATGCCGCGGCTGCGGGAGCTCTTCTCCTCCGGATGACGGTCGGCGGCGGATGGGCAATCAGTCCCCGCCCCAATCGGAACGATGGTCATTCTTCTGCTCCGCGGCTCGGGGCCATAGGCTGGTCGCGATCGGGGTACGGGGCAAACTGCCGACCGGCCCTGGTCGGTCTCGTACCCGGAGCCCCAACCCCATGCACCTCAGCCGTTCAGCCGTCGCCGCGCTCGTCCTGCTCGCGCTCGCGAGCACCCCGGTCGGTGCGGGCCTACAGGCGACGGCCGAGCGCGTGCCGGTCGCACTCACCGATGAGGCCGATGCCCCGCTGAAGCAGCCCGCTGATGTTGAGCCCAGGCATGCGCCTGACCGTGTCGTGGTCCGCTGGAAGGCGCCGGCCAAGGCGGCTGCCGGCGCGCGCAGCTACGACCTGCAGCAGGTCGCCAGCGTCGGGTCATCCGGCGCGGCGGTGCTGACCACCGGCGGCCGCCCGGTCGAGGAAGTGCTTGCGCAGCTCAGAGCCAACCCCGGCGTCGCGTGGGCCGAGCCGGACTATGTCGTGACCGTGGCCGAAGAGGTTGGGGTCGCGGCGGTGAACGTCAACGACCCGCTCACGGGCCAGCAATACGCGCTCGACCGGATGCACGTCCGCGAGGCCTGGTCGATCGGCACCGGCGGGTCGAACCTGATCGCCGTGGTCGACACTGGCGTGTGGGCCGCGCATCCCGACCTCGCCGGCCGGCTTGTCCCCGGCTACGACTTCGTCAACAACGACTCGAACCCGGCAGACGACAACGCGCACGGGACGTGGGTGTCCGGGATCATCGCCGCCAACGCCAATGACGGGCTGGGGATCGCCGGAATCAGCTGGACCGACCGGATCATGCCGGTCAAGGTCATGGACGAGAACGGCCTCGGCATGACCTCCGACGTGGCCGCGGGCATCCACTGGGCGGTCGATCACGGCGCATCGGTCATCAACCTGAGCATCGGCGGCTTCGGCGATTCGCAGCTGCTGCGCGAGGCGGTCGACTACGCGTGGGCGCGCAACGTGGTGCTGGTGGCAGCGGCTGGCAACTTCCGGAGCGCGGGCCCCTTCTATCCGGCCAGCTACCCCCATGTCATCTCGGTCAGCGCCACCCAGGCCGACGACGAGTTCACGAACTGGTCCAACTTCGGCGCCGATGTCGACGTCAGCGCACCCGGCGCCTCGATCCTGACCACGAACTGCAACCGCTCGACCGTGAGCAGCTGCAAGTACACCGGCGCGCACATCGTGATCAGCGGCACCTCGTTCTCCTCCCCGAACGTGGCGGGCGTGGTGGCGCTGCTGCGCGCTCGAAACCCGGGCTGGACCAACGCCTCGGTCGTGTCGCGCATCCTGTCGACCGCCGACGACCTCGGCTATGCCGGCTGGGACAACCGATATGGGCACGGTCGCGTCAACGCGAACCGCGCCCTGGGCGGCAGCAACGGCCCGGCCAGCCCGTCTCCGGGCGACGCGCTCGAGCCGGACAACGCATTCTCGTCCGCGAAGACAGCCGCGATCAACACCACTTTCCGTCCGAGCATCCACCCCGCCGGCGACGTGGACTACATCGCCTTCAACGTGCCGCGCGCCGGTCGGCTCGACCTGTCCGTCACGCCGGTCATCGACACCGTGCGGCTGCCGATGAGCTCGCTGCCGGTCGACCCGGTGCTGAACATCTACAACGCCGCCGGGGCCCTGCTGTTGCACGTCGACAACCCGGCCGACCAGCGGGCGACGGAGGTGGCGCGCATCCAGGTCGCGGGCTCGGCGCGCGTGGTGCTGCGGGTCCACAACTGGTTCCCGAACGGCAATCGCAACGCGTACTCGGTGACGAGCGCCTTCGTCGACAACGTGGCGCCCTTCGTCACCGGCCGCACGCCCTCTGCGGAGGCGATACGCGTGCCCTTCAACGGCGCGTTCACGGTCACCTTCAGCGAGGCGGTAGGCGGCGTGAGCGCAAGCACGGTCCTCCTCCGCGACTCCAACAGCCAGTACGTGCCGGCCACGGTCACCTACGACAGCGCTGCGCGCCGCGCGACACTGCGGCCGAGCGCAGGGCTCGCGGGCGAGGCCAGGTACCGCATCATCCTCACCTCCTCGATCGCCGACGTGGCGGGCAACCCGCTGCCGGCCGACAGCTGGGTATTCACGACCGGCAAGTCCGACGCGCGCCTCGCCGGCGCCGACCGGTATGCCACCGCCGCGGCCGTCAGCGCGGCGAGCTTCGGTGCCGGCGTGCCGGTCGCCTACGTCGCCACCGGAACGAACTTCCCCGACGCCCTGGCCGCCGGTCCGGTGGCCGCCCGCGCC
>DASQFY010000148.1:0-6193 GCA_035632895.1 Candidatus Dormiibacterota bacterium | reverse complement strand
AGCTGGCCCCCACCGCGTTCTTCGACGGGGCGGTGAGCACCGGCTGTGGGCAGGCTTCGAGCGCGGTCGGGCCGTTCTACTGTCCGCCGGACACGACCATCTACATCGATCTCGGCTTCTTCGACCAGCTGCAATCGCGCTTCGGGGCAGAGGGCGGGCCGCTCGCCGAGGCGTACGTCATCGCGCACGAGTACGGGCACCATGTCCAGAACCTGCTCGGCGTCCTCCAGGGCGGCGACGGCGGTACGGGAGCCGAGAGCCGGCCGGTTCGCGTCGAGCTGCAGGCCGATTGCTATGCCGGCGTATGGGCCGCCAACGCGGTCGAGACCGGCTACCTGGAGCCGATCACCGAGGCGCAGTTGGCCCAGGCGATCGACGCGGCCGAGGCCGTCGGCGACGATCGGATTCAGGAGCAGACCCAGGGCCAGGTGAACCCCGAAACCTGGACGCACGGCTCGTCGGAGCAACGCCAGCAGTGGTTCCGCACCGGCTTCGAGTCCGGCGACCCGAACGACTGCGACACGTTCAGCGCCGAGATCTGACGATGGTACCGGGCGCTCCGACCGGATCTGGGGTACCATCAGTCCCCTATCAGGACGTCGATAATGCCCCTCAGTCCCTGCATCCACGGCTTCATCCCCGAGCATTGCGCTGCCTGCCGCACCTGCCGGCACGGCCTGCAGACCTCCCGGTGCGGCCGATGCAGCGCCACCACTCGACCCAGCGCCCTTCCTGCAGAGGCGCCGCGGCCGTCGGAGAAGTACCAGGGCTTCGAGATCTACTTCGTGCCGGGCGAGCGTGGTTGGTATCACCGCGCGACCGATGGGACCACCTCCAGCGAGTCCTATCGGTCTGCCTTCCAGGCCCGCCGGGCGATCAACCTCCTGCTCGCCACGTCGTCCAAGACGGCACACGGTTCGAAGCGAGCGAACTAGCCACGACAGTCCTGACCGACCTCACCCGCTCGAGCTCGTTTCCCGGGTCGCCGCAGATGAACGCGCTCGGCATGGCCCTGGGCGCCACGTCGGTGCGCACCGTGCCGGTGGCGATGCAGTCGACCGGCCGCCTGGTGCAGGTACCGGCCTACCTGCGCATGGAGACCCGATGGACCGGGCAGCTCCCACCGACGCACAAGACGATCCCCAACAAGCCGGCGCTCGACTTCGAGGGCGCCCCGCTCTACCCGGAATTCGTGGTGCTTCGCCTGCTGGAGCGCGATGGCTGGGCCGGTGCCTGGCGCAAGAACTGGGGCGGGACGGCATTCTGGCGCGATATCGGCCAGGTGGTCGAGCCGCCGCCGAGGGCGCTGTCCATCTTCGACCAGGTGAGCGAGCGCGCCGGTCACGCCGGTGCCTGGGACATCTTCGCCTGGCGAGGCCGCGAGGTGCTGTTCGTCGAGTCGAAGCCGTTCGGGAACGACCGGATCACCGCCTACCAGGCCCGATGGCTGGACACGGCCCTCAGCATGGGCGTCCCGCTCGCCTGCTTCGCGATCGTCGAGTACCAGGGCTGACCCTCTCCCGCTGACCTCTGGCGCTGAGCCTGTTCGACGGTCCCGCGGAACCCCATTGACCAATCGCCCGTCCTGCTGGCACGCCCCTTGCATTGGGCGTCCCTCGGAGGGAGTGAGGCCGTGTACGCCGGGGACTGGATCCTCGATCTGCTGGGGGCCACCATGGTGGTCGGCTCCGGCATGATGGTGCTTGGCGGCAGCGCCCTCGTCTTTGCCCTGATGCGCGTCGCCAGCAGTGGTGACGGCCTGGCGAGGACGCGCAGCTTTCCGTCGCCGGGGGTTGCGAATCACGCGGAGGAAGTCCGGGGCAGGATCCGATCCCGCTACATGCAACGCGCGGGCCTGATTCCCGATGCCGCGGCATCCAAGTACGTGGCATTCGAGATCGAGGCGGCTGATCCGATCGCGGTGTTGATCGCCCAGGGCGCCACGATGCCGATCACGAAGCTGCCGCCGCTGAACGAGAGCCTGCGCCGCGGCCTCGCCGCGCGTGCCATTCGTGTGGTCGAGCCGAAGGACCGCACCGCCCCGCAACGTCGCCGCACCACCCGCCGCAAGGCAAAGCCAGCCAAGAGCAGGGCCAGGAGCAAGGCCACGCCGCGGACCTAATCAAGACACCCTTTGGCATGAATCGGTCTATGCTGGGAGGCCGATGCGCGCATCACGCCTCGTCACGCTCCTGCTGCTGCTCCAGACGCGCCGTCAGATGACCGCGGCCGAGCTCGCTCGCGAGCTGGAGGTCTCCGAACGGACGGTGCATCGTGACGTCGACGCCCTGTCGGCCGCCGGCGTGCCCATCTACGCGGAGCGCGGACCGCATGGCGGCGTTCGGCTGGTCGAGGGCTACCGTACGCGACTGACCGGCATGACCGCTGACGAGGCCGAGGCGCTCTTTCTCTCCGGCCTGCCCGGCCCTGCCGCCGAGCTCGGACTGGGGACCGTCATGACCGCTGCGCGGCTGAAGGTGCTGGCGGCGCTGCCCGAGGAGCTGCGCGCCCGCGCGTCGCGGCTTGTCGAGCGCTTCCACCTCGACGCCGCCGGCTGGTTCCGGGTCGGCGAATCGGTCCCCCATCTTCCGACCTTGGCAGAGGCCGTTTGGGAATGCCGGTGCGTGCGGATCAGCTACGACCGCGGCGACGGCTCCGTCGAGCGACTGCTCCAGCCGCTGGGCGTGGTGTTGAAGGGCGGGACCTGGTACCTCGTCGCGCACCGAGACGAGGAGGTTCGCACGTACCGTGTCTCACGCGTGGTGGAGGCGGAGCTCCTGGACGAGCAGTTCGAGCGGCCGCTCGACTTCGACCTGGCCTCGTACTGGATGGAGTCGAGCGCGGCCTATGAGCGCGAGCTGCCACGACTCGAGGTCGTGGTTCGGGTCGATCCGGCGTATCTCGAGCAGCTGGGCGACGTCGTTGGCGAGGGGACGGTGGCGGCCGCCGAGCGCCTGCAGGAGCCGGACGCGGAAGGCTGGACCCGGCTTCGGATGCGCGTCAAGGATCCTGACGAAGCCCCTGGCCAGCTGCTCCGACTCGGATCCCACCTCGAAGTGATCGACCCGCCCGACGTGCGCGAGCGGGTCATCTCCCTGGCCCGTGGCGCCCTGGTGCGCCACGGGTCGGCTTAGGTCCTGCGCCTCAGCGCAGGCGATCGGCGGCTGCTTGACCTGACGACGGCTGCGAGCTGCGGTGGTGCCAGCGGATCCACGGCCGGCGCGGTCCGAGCAGGCGGCGCACGCGGAGAGCCGCGCGGACCTCGCGCTCCCGCTCCTCGGCAATAAGGCGAAGCATCTCGTCGGTAAACATCGTTCTGTCCTTCTGTTATCGGCTCTGCCGATACAGTACCGGGGATAGTGGACAGAACCTGTCATGAATGAGCGCTTAGACGGCCTGGCTTTCCGCGGCTCAGCTCCGTCGCGCGCCGAGGACCTGTAACGTGCCGGCGGCGATCAGCGCCACCACCCCGATCGCGATCACGGGAATATTGCCGCCCCCCGCAAAGAGGCCGAGGAACACCAGGACCACGCCGACGATAACGAGCGCCGCGGCGCCCACGTTGCCTGACACGATTCCACCTCCAATTGCGAGCTGGTGACCCAGCCTCTCCATCCCTCCTGCGATCGTGTGGTCAGCGTCCGGCGCGGCCCGGCTCTGTGTCAAGGCCCGGCGCTCGAATGCAAGCCACCATTGCCTCCCGCGAATCGCTTCTGCCGAGGTTGACGGCATCGGCGGATGGCCCGATCCTGTGCGGCTCCAGCCCGTTGAGCCGACGAGCCCGCAATGAACTTTGTCTTCCTCTCCCCGCACTTCCCGCCGAACTGGTACATGTTCTGCGTTCGGCTGCGGGAGGCGGGCGCCAACGTGCTGGGTATCGCCGACGCACCGCACCATGAGCTGCGCCCAGAGCTGCGCGACGCGCTGACGGCCTACTACCAGGTCCATGACATGAACGACTACGGGCAGCTGGTGCGCGCGCTCGGCCAGTTCACGCACGACCACGGCAAGCTGGATCGGCTTGACTCGCTCAACGAGTACTGGCTGGAGACCGAGGCCGGCCTGCGCACCGACTTCAACATTCCTGGGATCCATCGGTCCGACATCGCGCGGATGAAGCGCAAGTCCCTGATGAAACGCCTCTTCACCCGGGCGGGGCTGCGACCCGGGCGGGGCAAGGTGTGCCGCAGTGCGCGGACCATGCGCGAGTTCATCGGTGAAGTGGGCTATCCGGTGGTCGCCAAGCCGGACGCCGGGGTGGGCGCTGCCAAAACGTACAAGCTCGAGAACGCCGAGGATGCCGCCAAGTTCTGGGCCGAAAAGCCATCGGTCGACTACATCCTGGAGGAGTACCTGGACGGCACGCTGCTGACCTTCGACGGACTGACGAACCGGCGCGGTGAGGTGGTCTTCGGCTCGTCGTTCTACTACTCGACCGGCGTCATGGAGGCGGTCAACCAGGACACCGATATCTACTACTGCATCACCCGCCAGGTCCCGCCCGACGTCGAGGCCGCGGGCAGGGCGCTGGCCCGCGCCTTCGGCGTCCGCGAACGGCCATTCCACTTTGAATTCTTCCGAATGCCCGATGGCTCCCTCGTCCCCCTGGAAGTGAACATCCGCCCGCCCGGTGGCATGACCGTCGACATGTTCAACTACGCGAACGAGATCGACTTCTACCGCGAGTGGGCCACGATGGTCGTCCACGGCCGCTTCGAGGCCACACTCACGCGGCCGTACGCGTGCGCCTACGTGGGGCGCAAGCATCGGTTGTCGTAC
Organism: Candidatus Dormiibacterota bacterium; assembly: GCA_035632895.1. Lineage (GTDB taxonomy): Bacteria > Chloroflexota > Limnocylindria > QHBO01 > QHBO01 > DASQFY01. Next base: position 1,414 of record DASQFY010000148.1, on the reverse strand, counting down.
CGGCGCACGCACGAGCAGGTGCTGCGTGAGTTCGCGCCCCTGGTCGCCCACCACGGCCCGATGTCGGGCGTCTTCGCCGCCGCGATCGGTGACTACGGCTACATCCTGCGCGACCCTTCTGAGGAGCGCGTGATCGCCGGCTGTCTTGCGATCCTGGAGAAGGCGCCGGCCGCTCCTGCACCGGCTCCGGCGGGGTCACGCGAGGCTGTCGGCGCGTGAAGGTCGAGTCCGCGTGAAGGTCGAGTCCGCGTGAAGGTCGAGACCAGGCTGCACTCCAGCCAGGCGCTCGGCCACGACCTGGAGTACCGCATCTACACCGCCGACGGCGTCCCATCAGGCCAGCCGGTGGTCGCCTTCCCGTCCATGAACGGTCGCGTCTGGGACTGGGAGGGGTGGGGCATGATCGACGCCGTGGCCCACCTCATCGACGCGGGTCGGATGACGCTCTACGCCGCCGACGGGATCGACTGGCAGTCCTGGGCGAACGATTCCGCGCCAGTCGAGCAGCGCGCCCGGCGGCACGAGGCCTACGACCGCTACCTGGTCGAAGACCTGCTCCCCGTCGTGCGAGGCGAGACGGGGCGCGACACGGCCTGGGCCACCGGCTGCTCCATGGGCGCGTTCCACGCCGCCAACCTCCTCTTCCGCCATCCCGACCTCGTCGACGGAGTGATCGCCATCTCCGGCCTCTATCAGCCGCGTCGGTTCATCGGTGAGTACGTCGACGACGCCGTCTACTACAACTCGCCCTTGTACTTCCTGCCGAACATGGAGGACCCCTGGTACCTGGACCGATACCGCCGCGCGCGCCTGGTCTTCTGCGTCGGCCAGGGCGCCTGGGAGGACGACATGGTCGTCGACACCCGGGCGCTGGAGAAGGTGCTGGCGGCCAAGGCGATCCCCGCAACCTTCGATTACTGGGGCCAGGAGGCGAATCACGACTGGCCCTGGTGGCGCCAGATGCTCGCCCGCCACCTGGACCGCCTCCTCGCCTGACCCGCGGTTCCCTCCGGCGGCTCGCGACATTTGTTCGCCGTACGAACATTCCGACCATCGAGGCGCGCCATGGCGGCCCGGACAGCCGTGCCGATGGCCATTCGGTTAGCCACGCGAGCCAAATGACCATCGAGCGGCGGCGAACCGCCCGCTGGACCCGGTCCGATGGTCGGAATGTTCGCCACACGAACAAGCGACCGGTAATGGGCGGATAAGAGCCTACGAACACCATGACGCGGTGCCCGTCCACACGAAGCGAGTCGACGAGGCGTCGCGCCGCGCGCGTCGGCAGCTTGACCAGCTCTTTCGCGATCTGCGCGAGGCGCGCCAGGCGGCCGGCCTATCCCAGGCGGCCGTTGCCGGGGCGCTCGGCCGCAGCCGCCCGCTCATCGCTCATTGGGAGCTGGGCAGCATCAAT
>DASQFY010000147.1:0-10497 GCA_035632895.1 Candidatus Dormiibacterota bacterium | reverse complement strand
ACCGAGACGGGCAACCTGATCCGTGGTATCGACGGCGTCATCTGGACGACCGGCGACAACGTCTACCCGAACGGGACGGCGGCGGAGTTCGCGAACTGCTACGAGACGACGCCGTGGGGCGACACATCGGTCCAGTCGCGCACGCGCCCGGTGCCGGGCAATCACGACTGGGGCACGGGCGCCACGGAGAACCTGAACGGCTACTTCGGCTATTACGGCGCCAACGCGAATGCTGGCGGCACCAGCTATTACAGCTACGACGTCGGCGCCGACTGGCATATCGTCAACCTGGACAGCGAGTGCCAGCTGGTGCCCGGCGGTTGCGACGTTGGCTCGCCACAGGAGGTCTGGCTCCGCGCCGACCTCGCCGTCCACGCCGACCAGAACGTGATCGCGATCTGGCACAAGCCGCGCTACAGCACCGGCACCACCAATTACCAGGCCATGGCCGCGCTGTGGGACGCGATCTACGACGCCGGCGTCGACATCCTCCTCGACGGCCACGACCACATCTACGAGCGCACGGCACCGATGCGCGCCGGGGACACCCTGACGGACCCGCCGGTCGCCGACCCGACCTACGGCATTCGGCAGTTCACCGTGGGCACAGGCGGCGAGGCGCATCACGAGCTGACCACGAACGTGCTGCCGACCAGCGTGGTCCGCAACGACCAGACGTTCGGCATCCTCAAGCTGACCCTGCACGCCACGACCTACGACTGGGTCTTCCTGCCGATCGCGGGCAGCACCTTCACCGATTCCGGCACCGGCACGGTGCACGATGCGCCCGACACGACCGCGCCGCCACCGCCGACCATCGACAGCGGGCCGAGCAACCCGACGAGCTCGACGTCGGCAATCTTCACGTTCTCGAACACCGAGTCGGGCGTCACCTTCGAGTGCGCGCTCGACGGCGCCGCACTCGCAACCTGCACCAGCCCGCGCAACTACAGCGGACTGGCGGCCGGCGAACACAGCTTCGCCGTCCGCGCCCGCGACGCCGCCGGCAACCTGAGCGCCGCGGCGACCCACGCCTGGACGATCGAGCTGCCGACGACGGTCACCACCACCCTGCGAGCGATCGCCGACAGCTACACCGACGCGTCGAGATCGACCACCAACTACGGGACGAACGTCAAGCTGCGCGTCGATGGCTCGCCAGTGGTGCGGAGCTACCTTCGCTTCGACCTGAGCAGCATCCCCGGCACAATCAGCAGTGCGACGCTCCGAATCTGGGCGCTGTCCAGCCAGAGCGCCGGCTGGACCGCTCGGTCGCTCACCGGATCGTGGACCGAGACCGGGATCACCCACAACAATGCGCCAACCCTCGGGACGGCGTCAGTCGGCAGCTCCGGCCCGGTGACCACCGGCAGCTGGACCTCCGTCAACGTCACCGCGCTCATCGGGACCGGCACCACGCTCGACATCGGCGTGAACACCGCCAGCACGACGGCGCTGGCCCTCTCCTCCGACGAGTCGGGGGCGGCGACCGCGCCGCAGCTCGTGGTGATCAGCGGTGGCGGTCCGCCGCCCGGCGACACCGAGGACCCGACCATGCCCGGCAACCTCCAGGCCACGGCACCCCTCTCGACCCAGGTCCACCTGACCTGGACCGCGTCGACCGACAACGTCGGCGTCACCGGCTACACGATCTACCGGAACGGCTCGGTCGCGACCACGGTCGGCGGGACCGTTACCGGCTGGGACGACAACGGGCGGACGCCGTCAACGACCTACACCTACGCGATCGAGGCCTTCGACGCCGCGGTCAACACGTCGCCCAGGACGCCGGACGTCTCGGTCACCACGCCAGCGGGCGGCGGGAACACGACGACCACGCTCCGTTCGATCGCGGACAGCTACGTCGACGCCAACAACGCGGGCACCAACTACGGCACGAGCGTCAAGCTGCGAGTCGACGGCTCCCCGGCCATACGCACCTACGTGCGTTTCGATCTGAGCAGCCTGAGCGGCACCATCTCAAGAGCCACCCTGCGCATGTGGGCCACCTCCAGCCAGAGCTCCGGCTGGCAGGCCCGATCCGTCAACGGTGCCTGGGCGGAGCTGACGCTGACCTCGTCCAACGCCCCCAGCCTGGGAGCGCCGATCGGCAGCTCCGGCGCGGTTAGCGCCGGCAGCTGGACCGTGGTCGACGTCACGGCCCTGCTGAGCGGCGGCACCAGCCTGAATATCGGTCTGACCACGACCAGCACCACCGCCCTGGCGATGTCCAGCCGCGAGGCCGGCACCCCGAACGCCCCACAGCTGGTAGTCGAGACCACGAACTAGGCGTCGCGCTCGCGTTCTCCAGCGCACCACCTCCGCATTCCGTATGGCTCCACGGTGCAACCTGCCGCGTACTAACCAACGCGGCCAGCCGAGCAGTGCTGGCCGGCTGCCGGCTGGAACCATCACAAGGAGGACCGGAATGCGACGAGCGAAGCTTTCCATCGCCATCCTGGCGGCCAGCGTGCTGCTGCTGACAGCGTCCATAGGGGTCGCCTCAGCGCACCCAACACGCATCCTGGTACAGGTGGTGCAACTGAGCGGCGACAAAGAAGTGTGGGGCACGCCACCGACCTGCCTTCCGCCTGATGTCTGCGGCGACCCGGATGCCCGTGGCCTGGCGATCATCGTGATCATCCCCGCGCTTGACCTGGTCTGCTGGCATCTCAGCTGGCGGAACATCGACGGATTTGTCACCGCCGCGCATATCCACGGCCCGGCGACGACGGTCCAGGCTGCGCCCGTACTGGTGCCGCTTTCGGTGAACCCGGTCCGCGGCTGCACGCAGGACGCCGCACTGGGCGCCACCCTGGACGCCATCGTGGCCACCCCATCCATGTACTACGTCAACATCCACAGCTCCCCCCTCTTCGGGCCAGGCGCCATCCGCGGACAGCTCCGCTAGAGCTTCCGCCAGAGGGGCAACGGGGGGAGCCTACGGGGCCGCGACCACCATGGTCGCGGCCCCGTCGTCACGCAACGCCGTCGCGAGGACCGCGTAGAATCGCCCTCCCATGACACGCGACCGCGCCGCCGAGGCCATCGGCTTCGGGTCTGGCATCTCCGACGACCACAAGGATGGGGTCCGCTGGGTCGACTACACGAACATCAGCTGGAACCCGGTCTTCTGCAAGCGCTGCGACATCTGTGTGGATATCTGCCCCAAGAACACGCTCGTCCTGCGCAACGACGCGATCATCGAAGAGGAGAACTGCATCCTCTGCGGCCTGTGCGAGCGGTACTGCCCGGACCTGGCGATCGAGATGCTCCCCATGGCGGTGGCCGCCCATGCCGCGAAGGGTGAAGGTGCCGCCGGAGACGGCGACGCCTAGGCCGATGACCCGCAAGCTGACGCAGGGCAACGAGGCGGTCTTCCGCGGCGCGCTCGCCGCAGGGGCGGACTACTACGCGGGCTACCCGATCAGCCCGTCCACCGAGATCCTGAACATCGCCTCCGGCTGGGCCGCCGAGCATCCGGAGTTCCGCTTCCTGCAGGCCGAGGACGAGATCGCGAGCGCCAATGCCGTCATCGGCGCCAGCCTGGCGGGCGCCAAGGCGTTCACCGCCACCTCCGGGCCCGGCTTCAGCCTGATGCAGGAGGCGATCGGCTATGCGCAGAAGGTCGGTGTCCCATCGGTCTTCGTGAATGTGCAGCGCGTTGGTCCGGCGACCGGCATGCCAACCATGCCGGGCCAGGGCGACATCATGCAGGTGCGCTACGGCAGCACCGGCGACTACACGCCCATCGCGTTCTACCCCAACGGCGTCGAGGAGGCCTTCCGCGTCACCATCCAGGCCTTCAACGCGGCCGAGGAGTCCCAGTCGCCGGTAGTCGTGCTCAGCGACACCTTCGTGGCGCACCTAAACGAGGTCGTCGACCTGGATGAGCTCGCCGGCAGCGTCCCGGTCGTCGAACGCAGCATTCCGCCGCTCGGCCGACACGAGCCTGGCAAGCCGCGCTTCTTTGCCGGCGTGCTGATGTACGAGCATGGCCCCAACGCGGGTGAGCCCGCGACCGCCGACGCAGACGAGTACCTGCGCCAGTACTACGCCGCCAAGCACCGCCACGTCGAGGTGGCGGGCCGCTATCCGCTGTACGAGCATGGCTGGAACGTCGACGCACCGGTGCTGGTCATCTGCTACGGAATCGTCAGCCGCGTCGCGGCGCCGCTGGCGCCGGACTTCGCGCTCTTCCGTCCGATCCGGATCCACCCCATCCTGGCCAATGAGCTGGCCGGCATCGCCGACCGCTACGAGTCGATCGTGTGCCTGGAGGCGAATGACGGCCAGTACGCCGACATGGTGGAGCTCGCCCTGCGCCGCGAGGTGAAGCGCGTTCCGCTGCTCGGCGGTCGGATCAGCCTGGAGGCGGTGCGCGACGGCCTGGAGCGGGTGCTGACCGGCGGCCCGGCTGAGCCGCCGATCCCTCCCGCGCCCACCGATGCGGCCCCGCGCTCGCCGCTGGGGGTCGGCTGATGCCCGAGCCGGCGTTCGCGGAGCTCGGCTTCAAGCGGCACCTGAAGGTCGACCTGTTCCCGACCATCTGGTGCCCCGGATGCGGGATCGGCACGATCATGATCCTGCTGGCCATGGTGCTCGACGAGGTCGGCCTCGACGAGACCAATACGATCGTGGTGACGGGCATCGGCTGTACCGGCCGCATGGGCAGCTACCTGAAGTACGAGAGCGTCTACACCCTCCATGGACGCACGCTGCCGGTGGCCGAGGCGATCAAGGCCGTTCGTCCCGAGATGAACGTGATCGTGGTGGCGGGGGACGGCGATACCGCCAGCATCGGCGGCAACCACCTGATCCACGCCATCCGCCGCAACGCCCGCGTCACGGTGCTGTGCAACAACAACGAGATCTACGGCCTGACCGGCGGCCAGACCGGCCCGACCACGCCAACCGGCACGAAGACCCTGTCGAGCCCCGGCGGCAACCCGAACACGCCCATCAACCTCCAGGGCCTGGTCCGCAGCTCGCCCGACGCGCTGTACGCCAAGACGACCGTCTATCACCAGCTGCACATGCGGAACGTGATCCGTGAGGCGATCGAGCACGACGGCTTCAGCTTCGTCGACATCACCAGCCAGTGCATCGAGAACAACGGCCGGCGCATCGGCTTCGCCAGCGCGAACGAGATGCTCAGCTTCTACCGCAAGACCTACAAGCGCGCGGCCAAGGACGCCGTCCGCCTCAACCCGTTGGAGATCGGCATCCTGTATCCACAGACCGATGGCGCGGCGGCCACCACGAACGGCCATGGCGCCGGCGTCACGACCTCCCCGGAACGGCCGGAGGCCCTTCCCACACAGCCCTCAGGACCGATGGCTTCCGCGACCGAGTCGCCCGGCGCAACCGGCTCGACCGGCCCCGCGCCGGCTGCCACCGACGACGAGAAGGCGCGGAAGCGGGCCGAGTCACAGGAGCGCGCGGCGTTGATGGCGCAGCTGAGCGCCGAGGTCAAGCTGCGCGTGGCGACCAAGGAGATCACCCTCGTACAGGCGCTGACCGACGCCGGCCTGGAGATTCCGGAATGGCTGCGGACGGGCGCCAGCGCGCCAGCCGGCGCTCCGGTGGCCGCCGGCGAGGTGGAGATCAGCGCCACAGGGGACGATCCGCGGACCCAGGATCAACCGACCGAGCTCGGCGCCCAGAAGGCCGAGGCGGCGGCCGAGGAGCGCACCGATACGCAGCCGGCCGCTCCGCAGACCGCCCACGATGCAGCGCCGCCATCGGTCCCGGGTGATCCGAAGGAGGCGAAGCGCGCCGAGGCGCAGCGCAAGTTGGCCCTCATGCAGCGCCTGCCATCCGAGCTGAAGCTGCGGGTGGCGAAGCGCGAGATCAGCCTGCCCGATGCGCTACGCGAGGCCGGGATCGACCCGGACGCATCGGTCTGATCCGATGGTGACGCGAATCGCGCTCGACGGGGTCGGCGGACAGGGGGTACGGCTGATCGCCGGCGTGCTGGGCGCGCTCCTGGCGCGCATGGGCAAGCAGGTGACCGTCCTGTTCGACTATGACTCCAGCGTGCGCGGCAGCATGTCCGACGCGTTCGTCATCTTCGACGACCTCCCGATCGCCAACCCGGTGGTCGAGGAGGCGGACATCCTGCTGAAGCTGGCCGACAAGGGCCACCTGCGCATCAGCGGGCGGAAGGTGGTCACCGACCTGGGACTCGGTCGGGCGGGCGACGAGCAGATCCCCTTCGCCACGCTTGGCAGCGAGCATTTCGGCAAGGAGCTGTTCGGCAACATGATCGCCCTGGGGCGGCTGCTGCGGCTGGCGGAGATCGAGTTCAACGAGCCGGCGATCCGAGAGTCGCTGCCGCAGCGCTTCGTGGAGGAGAACGTGGCCGCCATCCGCTTCGGATACGAGCTCACGCCTGACACGATCGCCAGCCTGGCCGCGGCGGCTCCGCCCTCGCGCTTCGAGATGAACGATGCCGCCACCGCGCCGGACCACCGCCAGACGGGAATCGCCCCCGGCGGCACCGGTGCCCCGGTCCCCGAGGCCGCGGAGACCGGCTAGCTCCTCGGGGCTGGCTGGACCGGCGCGAGCAGCTCCAGCGCCTCCAGGGACGCGTCGAGGCGCGCCGCCTCGCCCGCAGTGAGCCCCCGGAGGGGAGCCCGCATGTCCGCCCGGATGGGGAGGCCACGCCGAGCCAGGACGTGCTTCACCGCCGCGATGAAGGGCTGCGCTTCCATGGCAGAGCGAAGGTCGCTGAGCCGAGCCTCGGCGGCGGCATCGGGCTGGTCCAGGCCCGCGCGCACGACCTCCGGGAAGGCGGCCGCGAGGCCGGAAACGGCGCCCACAGCGCCGCGTGCCAGCGCCGCCGGGATGAGCGGCTCAGAGCCGACCAGCACTGGCAGACCCAGGTCGAGGTACGGCTCGACCGCGGCGAAAGGCGACTCGCTGACTTTCAGTCCAGCCAGGTTAGCGGCTCGATCGCGCACGCGGCCCACCACCTCGAGCGGAACCGGGTACCCGGAGCGCGCCGTGAAGGCGTAGATGTAGAAGTCGAGCGGCGCACACGCGTCCGCCGCCGCAACCAGATGCTCGGTCAGGGCATCCGCGTCGAGCGGATAGTAGGGCGGCGGGATGACCGCCACCGCATCGGCCTCGATTTCGGCCGCGTGCGCGGCCAGCTCGACCGTATCGTCGGTTGTCTGTGCTCCGCAGTGGACGATGAGCCGACCATGCACCGCGGCTCGGAACGCGACCGCGGCCTGCTTGCGTTCCTCGATGCCGAGCAGGATCCCCTCGCCGGTGGTGCCGCACGCGAAGACGCCGTCGGCGCCACGCTCGACCAGGAAGCGGACCATGGGCCAGATCACGGCCTCATCGAGCCGCGTCCCCCCATCGGTGAGCGGCGTGGCGGCGGCGACGATGAGCGGCCGGCGCTCTTCGGGCGGCGCGTCTGGCATGACCGCTAGGGTAGCCAGTCGCGGTTGCCGCCGCCGGGTGCGACGGGCTAGGCTGCCCCGCACCATGAGCAACGCAACTGGCAGCAAGGCCGCACGGAGCAACGTCATCCCGCCTGCGGCGCATGGCTCAGCCCTCGATCTGGCCACCATTCGTCGTGCGCCGAAAGTGCTTCTCCACGATCACCTGGACGGTGGCCTGCGGCCGCGGACGGTGATCGAGCTGGCGGCCGAGGCCGGCTACCGGGAGCTGCCGACCACCGACCCCGATGAGCTGGCGCGCTGGTTCACCCGCGGCGCTGACCGGAAGTCATTGGAGCTCTACCTGGAGGGCTTCCGCCACACGGTCGCGGTCATGCAGACGCGCGACGCGATCGTCAGGGTCGCGTCCGAGTGCGTCGAGGACCTGGCGGCGGATGGGGTCGTATATGCCGAGATCCGGATGGCGCCGGAGCTCCTTGTCGACGGCGGTCTGACCCTGGATGAGGCAACGGAGGCGATGCTGGCGGGCCTGCGGCATGGGGCCGAGGGACGACCGATCACGGTTGGGCTGCTCGTCACCGCCATGCGCCAGGCGGCCAACTCGGTGGAGATCGCCGAGCTTGCGGTTCGCCACCGCGACGAAGGAGTTGTCGGCTTCGACATCGCCGGGCCGGAAGCTGGCTATCCGCCGACCAGGCACCTCGACGCCTTCCACCTGATCGCCCGCGAGAACTTCCATTTCACGATCCATGCCGGCGAGGGATTCGGGCTGCCGAGCATCTGGGAGGCGCTGCAGTGGTGCGGCGCCGAGCGGCTGGGGCACGGCGTGCGGATCGTGGACGACATCGTGGTGCGTCCGGGCGGACGCGTGGCGCTGGGGCGGCTGGCGGCGTACGTGCGCGACCGGCGCGTCCCGCTCGAGATGTGCCCCACCTCGAATGTGCACACCGGCGCCGCGCCGAGCATCGCAGAGCATCCGATCGACCTGCTCCGACGGCTGCGCTTCCGGGTCACGGTCAACACCGACAACCGGCTGATGAGCGGCATCACGCTGTCGAGCGAGTTCGCCACCCTGGCCAGCACGTTCGGCATCGGTCTGGATGAGATGGAGTGGCTGACGCTCAACGCCATGAAGTCAGCGTTCTGGCCGTTCGACGGGAGGTTGCGGATCATCAACGAGCAGATCAAGCCCGGCTTCGCCTCGCTCCATGCCGCGCAAGCGGCCGCCGAGCTGACTACCGCATGAGGCTCAGCCGTTCACGAACCCGGTCGTGTCCACCACCTCGAAGTTGGCGCCCTCGAGCGCCTTCAGCTGGTTCAGCTCGTCGTCGTTCCAGCGGATGTCGGACGAGCCGGTGAAGTACCAGGGCGATCCGTTGTCGGCCAGGATCATCCCGTAGCGCTGCATCGCCACCAGGATCACCCGCATCCGCGGGCTGAAGCCGCTCATGTCGAAGGACGCCTTCAGTCGGACGCGGAGGCCCATCGACGGCAGCGAGGCTGATGAGCCGGAGCCGGCATGGTGGCGCGCCGGGTAGATGTGGGCGTCGCGCGTGACGGGCGCGGTGAATCGGATCGCATGGAGCACCGCTCCCGTGGCCACCTCGTCATAGCGAAGGAGGCCCGGCAGGATCGGCAGGCCGGCGGCGTCGGCGCTGGTCCATCCGTCCGGCCGCAGCGCGTTGGAGTTCAGGTTCCAGATGGCGCCCGAACCGGCATGCCAGCCAGACGAGGTGCGCTGGGCGGCGAAGAGCTCGTACAGGCGGCAGGCGTCGAGGTCCCACATCAGCAGGTGCCGATCGCTGCCGCCTTCAATTCGCGGCGCGGGCGGGATCGGGTAGGGTCCCGCATCGGACTCGCCGGCGTACTGGAAGGAGACCGATGATCGTGCGGTGGAGGCTCCCACCACGTTGATCGGGATGCCGTAGCCCAGGTAGGAGCCGAAGTCTGGGTGCAGGTCCGCCGAGGCACCGATGGTGGCGATCAGCGTGCCCGAGTTGGCCGCTACGGGGAGTGAGTCAACGCGGCGGTTCCAGACGTTGGAGGCCGGGAAGAGCCCGCATGCCGGGGGCGGAAGGGCATGGTCAATCGCGCGGTGCAGGAAGGCCGCCATCTGGCCGCGGGTGACGGGGTTGGCGGGGCAGAAGTCGCCGGGCCGGCAGCCTTTGCTGATGCCAGACGCCGCCAGCTTGATGATGTCGGTCTGGTGAGCAGATCGGTCGTCGTCGCCGAAGTAGTCGATCGTCCCTGCCGGCAGCGCGAATCCTCGCGCCAGGAAGGAGGCCATCTGCTCTCGGGTGACGTTGCCTGTGGGGCAATAGCGAGCCGGCGCGCAGCCGGTTGTGATGCCGCTGGCAGCCAGGCGGTTGATGGCCGGCTCGTGCGGAGACGCCTCGTCATCGGTGAATGGATCCAGGCTCGTGGCCGGGAGCTCTAGCGCGCGGTCCAGGAAGGTCGCCATCTGCTCGCGCGTGACCGGACTGTCTGGGCAGAACTTCGTGGCGGCGCAGCCGCGCGTGATGCCAGTGGCGTACAACCACTCGATATCGGCCCTGAATGGATGCGCGGCGATATCCGTGAACGGCGAGCCGGCGCCGCGTGAAGTTGGCGGTGACGAGAACAGCAGGCTGAGGGCCGCCAGCAGGGCGAGGCAGGATCGTGGGGCATGCATTGTGCCATTTCGGGCCATCCGAGATCCAAGCGCCACCCCCCATCGGTCCCGGCCGCTCTGGCCCGACCGGCGTGGACCATCGGTGTATCCTCAGCCACGGTCGAATACAGTCCCGCCCCGGGGAGAAATCGCAGCGTGACCTACGTCATCACGGAGCCGTGCATCGGCGTCAAGGACGCTAGCTGCGTCGACGTCTGTCCAGTCGACTGCATCCACGCCACCGACGACGACTCGATGTTCTTCATCGACCCCGAGGAATGCATCGACTGTGGCGCCTGTGAGCCCGAATGTCCGGTGACCGCGATCTTCGCCGAGGATGCCGTGCCGGACCAGTGGCAGAACTACACCCAGATCAACGCCGACTACTTCGCGAACAAGTAGCGTGCCCGTTCGCCTGATCGCCCTCTTCAG
>DASQFY010000146.1:0-6160 GCA_035632895.1 Candidatus Dormiibacterota bacterium | reverse complement strand
AGACGTGGGTCTTGACGGTGGCTTCGGAGAGGACGAGCGCTTCGGAGATCTCGGCGTTGCTGAGACCGGCGGCGAGCATGCGGAGCACCTGTTGTTCGCGGTCAGTGAGTTGGGCCAGCTCGTCGGGTGTGCGCGAGACCGAGGCGGGTAGGCGCCGGCCGACCTGGTCGAGCAGCTGGCGGGTCACCGCGGGGGCCAGTACGGCGTCTCCGGCCGCCACGGCGCGAACCGCTTGGACGACCTCATCGGTGGGGGCGTCCTTGAGCAGGAAGCCGCTGGCGCCGGCCCGGAGCGCGTCGATGATGTACTCGTCGAGCCCGAAGGTGGTGAGGATCAGGACGCGCTGGCGCGGGAGCCGGCGGGTGGCTTCGATGCCGTCCATGCCGGGCATGCGGATGTCCATCAGCACCACGTCGGGGGCGTGCTGTGTCGCCGCCTGGACCGCTTGCTCGCCCGTGCCGGCCTCGGCGACGACCTCGATGCTGCCCGTGGCCTCGAGCACGGCCTTGAAGCCGGCGCGCATCATTGGCTGGTCGTCGGCGATCACGAGCCGTAGCTTGCTCATGCGCTGCTCTGCTCGTCGTAGGGCAGCAGACCATGCACCTCGAAGCCGCGGACCCCTCGGGGCGCGGCGGTCAGCGTGCCGCCGAAGAGCGCGGCGCGCTCGCGCATGCCGATCAGGCCGTGTCCGTCCACGCCTCCGGCGGGGGTGTTCACGCTCGGCGCGGCGTCGCCGCGATCGGTGATAGTGAGCTCGAGCCCGTGGGACCGGTAGCCGAGTGTGACCGTCGTGTCGGCTCGGCCGGCGTGCTTGACGACGTTGGTCAGGGCCTCCTGGATGATGCGGTAGGCCGACAGGTCGGCGCTCTGTGACAAGGGGCGCGGCTCGCCCTCGATGGCAAGCTCGACCAGCAGCCCAGCCGCGCGCGCCTGTTCCAGGAGCTCGTCGAGGTCCCCCAGTCCCGGCTGGGGGCCGCGCTTGGCCGCCTGGTCCTCGTTCGCCCGCAGCAGCTTGAGCGTGCGGTGCATCTCACTCATCGCTTGGCGGCCGAGATCGGCGATCCCCACGGTGGCGTCGATGACGCGTTCGTCGGGGACGGTCGCGCCGAGTGCCTGCGCTTGGACGACGATCAGGCTGACGTTGTGCGCGACGACGTCGTGGAGCTCCTGCGCGATGCGCACGCGCTCTTCGGCGACCGCCCGCTCGGCCAGCAGCTCGCGCTCGCGGTGCAGGCGCTCGGCGCGCTCGCGCATTGCTTCCATGCTGGTGCGCCGGTCACCGATGTAGAGCCCGAGGCCGGCGGCGAACGACGCAAACAGGGAAAGGCCGAGGACCTCCTCCGTATTGAGGTCCGGCCCTCCCGCAAGCCTGTAGACGGAGACGGTTCCGGCGACGGCGGCGACGGCGGCGATTGTCGCCTCCCACGAGCGCGTCGAGCCGATCGTGTAGAGCGCGACGAGCAGCGGAAGCTGGAAGGCGCCGTTCGCGGGCGAGCTGACCGCGACCAGCAGGATCGCGCCCAGCGCCGCGAAGGGCCAGCGCCGGCGGACCAGCAGCGGCGCGACCGCCGCAACGCCGAAGAGTGCACCCAGCAGCGGCCGGTCATCCGCCGCCGCGTCCGCGATCGTGGTGGCCACGACCGGCACGCCGACCGCCGCGGTCAGCGCGGCGTCGACCAGGCGGGGCGAGGGCTTGCCCAGCCACGCGGGAAGGGCCAGGGACACCCGCGCAGCGTATCCCCGGCCCTGGGTCCCGTCGACTAGATCTCGCGGGTCCTGGTGCGCCATGCGCCGAGGCCCAGTGAGCTTGCTGCCCACACGATCACGGCGAGGATCGCGATGGCCAGCGCGACGTGCAGGTCTCCTTGCTGCGGAAGGTCGCCGATCCGGTTGAGGGCGGCGGCAGGCATAACTTGGCGCACGTCGCCCAGGAAGCCCATCCCGATCACCAGCGGCTGGATCGCGAGGTAGAACGCGAGCAGGATGCCGATCACCGGTCCGCGCGATCCGACGAGCACCGACAGGCCGACCGCCATGGCGGTGCCCAGCGCGGCGGCGGCCAAGACGGAAGCCGTGCCCGCGATCAGGGCCCCGGCGTCTGGTGCGGCCAGCGAGCCGGCCAGTGCAGTCGCCGCCGCGCCGCTGACGCCGGCCGCCAGCGCGATGATCGGCAGCACGACTGCCCAGGCCCCCGTCACACGTGAGGCAAACAGCGCCGTGCGTGAGCGCCCGGTGGCGGCCAGGTCACGGAAGACCCCCGACTCGAGGTCTTGGGTCCCGGCCGTGGCGCCGACGATGGCGCCGACCACCAGGGCCATCAGACCCAGGAAGCTCATGTTCTCCCGGTAGTTCTCGAGCCCGCCGGCCGGCCCGTACTCGGCCGGGTTGCCGGCGTGCTGGATGGCCATGACGATGAACACCAGCGCCATCGAGCCCAGCGTCAGCAGCAGCGTGATCGAGAGCATGCCGCGCCGGCGGCGCAGCTTCAGCACATCAGCGGCTATCAGTCGTCGGTCAAACATGGGAGTCCTCCAGGTGGGTAGTCATGGTCAAAAAGCGGTCTTCCAGCGAGGCGGCCACCGGAGCCACCCGCTCCACGGCCACGCCGTGGTCGAGCAGGCGCCGCAGCAGCTCGGTCACGATCTCGCGATCGACCGGCGCCTCGGGACTGAGGGTCACGCGCAAGCTGCCCTCGTGGTCACCCGCCCGGGTCACCCCGGGCACCGCGGCCAGCAGCCGGGCCGCCGCGGCCGGGCTGTGGCAGACGATGTCGATCGCCCGCGGCCCGCCACCCGCCAGCTCGCCGATCGAACCCTGGGCAACGATACGGCCCTGGTCCACGATCGCGGCGAGGTCGCACGTCTTCTCCACCTCGTCGAGCAGGTGCGAGGACAGCAGCACCGTGCGTCCCTCGCCGACGAGCTCACCGATCAGCTTCCGGAACTCGAGAATGCCGGCCGGGTCGAGCCCGTTCATCGGCTCGTCCAAGACCAACAGCTCCGGGTCGGCCAGCAGGCAGCGCGCCACGCCGAGGCGTTGGCGCATGCCCAGCGAGTAGGCCTTGACGCGCTCATCGGCACGCCCCGCGAGCCCGACCCGCGCCAGCGCGCCTTCGATCCGCGCGTGCGCGCTGCGGTCCCGCGCGGCGCAATGTACGTCGAGGTTCTCGCGCCCCGTCAAGTGCGCATGAAAGCGTGGCTCCTCGACGATCGCCCCGACGCGAGCGAGCGCCGCGGCACGCCCGCCAGGCAACTCGCGCCCGAGCAGCCGCATCCGCCCCGCGCTCGGCTCGGCCAGCCCGAGCAGCAGCCGGATCAGCGTGGTCTTGCCCGCCCCGTTGGGCCCGAGGAACCCAAAAGCACAGCCGCGCGGGACCTCGAGGTCGACGCCCTCAAGCGCCGCCCGCGACCCGAACCGCTTGCCAAGACCCTCGGTTTGGACGGCGAGAGACTCGCGTTCGATGAGAGGTGTGGAGTTCATGAGACGACGGTACGGGCGGCGCCCGGCGCGCGCCTCGGGCGCCAGGAGGAACGACATCCCCCCAAACGGATGAGATGCCCTCCCCGGCTCATCCGCTTGGATGAGACACAGTCATCCCACCCGCTGAGTGTGCGATCCAGCCGGACCTGAACGGACTGCACCCGCCCCCACTCTCCAGGCCCGGCGCGAGTGCCCCCAGCGTCATGCATCACATCGTCGCCGCACTCCTGCCTGCAAAGAAGCACAAGCCACAGCGGCTCTCGCTATCGCTCTTGCCGCTCCCCTCCGCTATCGGTCCCGGCGCAAAGGGATCAATGAGCCGTCGGAGGCCGGCGCGACTCCTCCGCGCCGAAAGGGATACCGATCGCCCCCGGCGACGGCCCGACTGCTTTCACGCGGGAAGGCTCGGGCCGCTTGCGTTCGCGAGGCGTCCCACCGGCGGGTCAGGTAGCGAGCTCGTCCAGCCACGCCTGTGTGGCGGCGAGCCAGTTGTTCGGTCGTTCGGCGTGTGCGTTGTGGCCTCCGACGTCGAGGATCCTCACGGTCCAGGCGGGGTGGCGCTTCGCGGCGGAGAGAGCGAAATCGACCGGAACGTGGTGGTCGTTGCGCGCATGGACGACGAGCACCGGCGCCCGGACGGCCGCCGCCGTTTTGTGGAACGCTCCGGGGCGCAAGCCCAATCGGGCCAGCGAGCCCAGTCCGCGCGCGTTGGCGCCGCTGGGGCGCAAACCGGAGCGACGCGCGGCCATGTCACGCGCGAGCACCATCCGATGGCCTACGTAGTCGCGTGCGGTCGCCGCGATGCTGCGACCGTTGCGAGATGGCGGAAAGAAGCTATCTGTCAAGAGGACCCCCTTCACGCGGTCGGGCGCCAGAGCCGCGTGCCGAAGAGCGACGACTCCGGCCATCGAATGACCGATCAAGATCGCGCGATCTGGCAAATCGACGGTGGCGGACATCGCGGCCTGGACATGGTCGCCGCCGACGTGGTCGAGGTCTCGCCGCCCTACGACCCGACCGGCTCGACCGAGATCGCCGCCGCCAACGCAGCCTACGAGCTCGTGGGCTGCTCGCGCTGAGCACCGGCGCGCACGGCTGACGAGCTCATACGCGGGTGAGGAGTCCGACGCCAGCCAGATTCGTCAGATCTGGCGCAACCCGGGCTGCTATCAAGTGCGGCTTCCCGATCGCGAGTGGAATCCGGTCGGGAAGGGAATGAGGAAGAGCAGGATGGCGATGTTGAGTACCGGAAGGCTGCCGGCCCTGCTGGCTGCCGCAGTCGCGTCGATCGCCGTGGCCGGCTGCGGCGGCGACGAGCCCGCCGAGCAGCAGGGCGGCGAGGGCGACATCAAGGGCACGACGATGACCTTCGTGTCCTACGGCGGCGCCTATCAGGACGCCCAGAAGAAGGCGATGACCGATCCCTTCCAGCAGAAGTTCGGCGTGGAGGTCCAGCAGGATGGGCCGACTGACTACGCCAAGCTCACGACGCAGATCGAGTCCGGTCAGGTCACCTGGGACGTCGTCGACGCCGACCCGTTCTTCGCCATCCAGCAGTGCAAGAAGATGGTGGAGCCGATCGACACGTCGGTCGTCGACACGAGCAAGATGCCCAAGGAGCTCGTCTCCGAGTGCAGCGTTCCGTCGATGACCTACTCGTTCGTGCTCTTCTACGACAAGAAGTTCGGGTCGGATCCCCCGAAGGGCTGGGCGGACTTCTTCAACACCGAGAAGTACCCGGGCAAGCGGGCGCTGCAGAACTTGGCCCAGGGCGGCGGCTACGAGGCCGCGCTGCTGGCCGACGGCGTCCCGTCCGACGAGCTCTACCCGATCGACTACGACCGCGCGTTCAAGAGGCTCGACACGATCAAGGAGGACCTGGTCTTTTGGGACACCGGCGCCCAGTCGCAGCAGATGATGGAGTCCGGCGAGGTCGTGATGCTGCTGGCCTGGTCGGGCCGCGGCTACACGGCGATCAAGAACGGCGCGTCCTACGAGCCGCAGTGGAACCAGAACATGGCGGTCTACGACGTCTTCATGGTTCCCAAGGGGACGACGAACAAGGCCGCGGCAATGAAGTTCATCTCCTACGCCACCGGCGCGGAGGCGCAGGCGCGGCTCACCGAGACCATCCCTTACGCCCCGATTCACGCCGACGCCGATCCGAAGGTCGACAAGCAGCTCAAGTCGTTCCTGCCCACCCAGCCCGATATCAAAGAGAAGGCCGTCGTCATCGACCAGAAGTGGTGGGCGAAGAACCTCGACGCGGCGACGCAGAAATGGACGGCCTGGGTCGGCGGTTAGCAGGAGGCGATTGCCGTCGCGACCTCTGAGCCGCCCGCGCGCCCCCGCGCATGGGCGGGTCTGCGGATTCCCGCCGTCGACCGCTGGGCGCTGTTCGTGCTCCCGGCGCTCGTCTTCCTGCTGATCTTCTTCGGCTACCCGCTGTTCGAGATCCTCAGGCGCAGCTTCACGGACCCGACCACGGGCCTCGACAACTACCGGACGTTCTTCGAGACCGACGTCTACCTCAAGGTGCTGCGCAGGACGGTGACGACCGCGGCGACCGTCACGGTTGTGTGCCTGCTGCTCGGCTACCCCTATGCCTACCTGATGACGGTCGTTCGGCGGCGCTGGCGGATCGTCATGCTGGCCGTCGTCCTGCTCCCCTTCTGGACGA
>DASQFY010000145.1:0-20050 GCA_035632895.1 Candidatus Dormiibacterota bacterium | reverse complement strand
GAACGCGGCGGTCTGCTGCCCCTCCAGCCGGTCGGGGTTGATCGAATTCACGACCACGGCCGTGCCGTCCTCCCCCAGGCGGCGAACCGCATCGAGCGCCGCGTCGAAGTTGCCGTCGACCATGATCAGTCGCGCGCCGGCCGCGATCGCCTGTGCCAGCTTGCCACGTGCCACCTTGCCGGCCGGCAGGACGACGAAGCAGGGCAGACCCGCCGCCGCGGCGTACGCTGCGGCTGACGCGCTGGTGTTGCCCGTCGACGCGCACACGACCGCACGCGCTCCGGCGCCGACCGCCCTGTTGACCGCCAGCACCATGCCGCGGTCCTTGAACGAGCCGGTCGGGTTCGTGCCCTCGTACTTCAGGAAGAGGCGCTCGAGGCCCATCTCGGCACCCAGGCGCCGGGCATGGATCAGGGGCGTGCTGCCCTCGCCGAGCGTGAGCGGGAAGGTCTCATCGGGGCGCGCCACCAGATCGCGGTAGCGCTCGAGGAGTGGCGGCGGCGCCGGCATGGCGGCGAGTATAGGCAGGTCGCCGTCGGGCAGGGCTATCGCACCCACCTCTCTTGCGGGTACGATCCGCCCAAACTCGGCGAAGCCCGTTGGGAGGCAGAAGAGCCATGCGCCCATTTCCCCACCGCCTCGCGTTGCTGGTCGTGCTCGCGATGGCGCTCCTGATCCCCGGCTCGGCCGCGGCGTTCCCGCTGACGAACTGCACCCTCGAGCTCACGTCGCTCGACGAGAACGGCAACGCGGTCGACAGCGCCACGGGGCCAAGTGCGGACGCCACCCTGGATGACCCGTTCCTGGTCGACTGGGATGGCAGCGTGGTCTGGAATGGGACGATGGGATCCCAGGTGATCAAGAACCACTCCTGGCACGTCGACGTCTTCCACTTCCCGACCCCCCTGCGCGGCGGCGATCCAAACGAAGATGGCGACCCCAACGGTGACGGCACGGTCGATGTCAGCTCCAACGCGCCATTCCAGCTGACCGGCACCTTCTTCGTATCGGGCGAGATCAGCGGCGAGGGCGGCTCCTGCGTGGGCAGCGGCTGGTTCAAGATCGTCGGCGAGCCGGTCGGCACAGTGCCGTTCTTCCTCGCGCTGGTGCTGCTGGTCGGTGGCGCGATCCTGATCGCCATGGGCGGCGCTCGCGGCAGCTGGGGGCTGGCGCTTCCGGGCGGCTTCCTGTTCGGCCTTGGATTGGCGGGGCTGCTGATCATGTTCTCGACCCTGCCGCTCGGCTCGCTCACGGCGGCCGGGATGCTGGCACTGGGCCTGGCGATCGGGGCCCTGGCAGCCTGGACCGGTCGCTCGCGGCGGCGTGCCTCGCGATCGGCCTGACCGATGTGGACCCTCTTCTCCGTTCCCTGCCCGACGCCTGACGGGCAGAGCGCGGAAGACCTCTACCGCAAGCGGGTGGACGGCATCACTGAAGGGATGCAGGCCTCGGCCGAGCGCCTCGGCTGCCGCTTCCACCGCGCCTGGTACGCGGCCGACGGCTCGGCCTTCTACGCGCTGGCCAACTGGGATTCGCCGGATGCAGCCAGCACGTTCTACGAGGAGTGGCAGATCACCGACGAGCTGGGGGAGGTGGCGATTCGCCTGGAGGGAAACGCCGGACTCGTGCCGCGCCCCTAGCCCTAGCTGGTCAGCGCCTCGTGGACGATGCGCGCCTGCTCCGCCTGGTGCGCGGCGGGGTAGCCTTCGGCCGGACGTGATCGCTCGGGGCGGCTGATGTCGCCCAGCGGGATCTTGAACGGGACGAGCTGGCGGATCTTGGGCAGCACGAACTTGCGCGCGCCCATGTTGCGCGGCTCCTCCTGCACCCAGGCCACGCGCTCCACGTTCGGGTAGCGGGCCAAGACGGCTTCCACGTCCTCTGTGGGAAACGGGTAGAGGCGCTCGACTCGCACGATCGCCACCTCCGGATGCGCCTCCCGCTCATCCGACGACACGAGGTCGTAATAGATCTTGCCGCTGCACAGGATCACGCGCCGCACCGCATCGGGGACTGCTGTCGGATCGTCGAGAACCGATCGAAAGGCACCATCGGTCAGCTCGGAAAGGCCGGACGCTGCCTGCGGCAGCCGCAGCAGCGACTTGGGAGTCATGATCACCAGCGGCCGCAGGTCGCCGTGTCGCGCCTGGCGGCGCAGAAGGTGGAAGTACTGGGCCGCGGTGGTGGGATAGATGACCCGGATGTTGCCCTCCGCCCCGAGCGCCAGGAACCGCTCCAGCCGGGCGGACGAGTGCTCTGGTCCGGACCCCTCATAACCGTGCGGCAGCAGCAGCGTCAGGCGCGACGTCTGCCGCCATTTCGCCATCCCGGCGATGATGAACTGGTCGATGATGATCTCAGCCCCGTTGACGAAGTCGCCGTACTGGGCCTCCCACAGCACCAGCGCCTCCGTGGCGGTCACCGCGTATCCGTACTCGAAGCCCAGGCAGGCGTACTCGGACAACGGGCTGTTGTGGAGCTCGCAGCTGGCGTGCACACCGCTGAGGTGCTGGATCGGCGTGTAAGGCTGGCCGTTGCTCGTGTCGTGCAGGGTCAGGTGGCGCTGGCTGAAGGTCCCGCGCACCGTGTCCTGGCCGGTCAGCCGGATCGGGATGCTCTCGGCCAGCAGCGTCGCAAAGGCCAGCGTCTCGGCATGTCCCCACTCGACGGGAGAGCCGTCGCCGCTCAGGGCGTCGCGCCGGCGGGCGAGCTGCTTGGCGAGCTTATCGTTGATATCGAAGTCGTCAGGCCAGCGGTACAGCTCGGCGTTCAGGCGTCGCAGCGTGTCGGCGTCGACGGCGGTGCGGGGCTCCTCCGCCTCCTCGGCATCGAGCGCCTCTGCGCCACGGTCGAGCTGCGGCTCAGTCGCATGCTTGCGCAGGGCAGCCTGGCGGGCGGCCAGGTCGCGGGCAACGGAGGTGACCAGCGCCTCCGCCTCCTCGGCGCTGATCACGCCAACGTCGACCAGGATCGACCGATACAGCTCACGGACCGATGGATGCTCGGCGATGGCCGCGTACATCCGCGGCTGGGTGTACGCCGGCTCGTCCCCCTCGTTGTGCCCGTAGAGCCGATAGCCGACCAGGTCGATCACGACGTCGCCGTGGAAGCGCTGGCGGTACATCATCGCCAGCCGCGCGGCGGCCAGGCAGGCCTCCGGGTCATCCGCGTTGACATGGATGATCGGGACGTCGAAGCCCTTGGCCAGGTCGCTCGAATAGGTGGTGCTGCGGCCTTCCTCGGCGCTGGTGGTGAAGCCGAGCTGATTGTTGGCGATAACGTGCACCGTCCCACCGGTGCTGTAGCCGGCCAGCTTGGCCAGGTTGAGGGTCTCCGCCACGACTCCCTGGGCGGCGAACGCGGCGTCGCCATGGATGACCACTGGCAGGGTGACGTCCGGGTCAACCTGCACCACCGGCTCGCTGCGGTCGGTCTGCTGGGCGCGGGCGTGGCCCTCCACCACCGGGTTGACGGCCTCCAGGTGGCTCGGGTTCGGCGACAGCGTTATGTTGATGGCTCGCCCGGGCGCGGTGGTGTAGACGCCTTCGGCCCCGAGGTGATACTTCACGTCGTCCAGCCCGCCCTTCGGGGCCAGGGTGTCGGTGCCGCCCTTGCCGGCCTCGAACTCGGTCAGGATCGCCTCGTAGGTCAAGCCCACGATGTGGGCCAGCACGTTCAGCCGTCCTCGATGCGCCATCCCGATCACCGCGTTCCGCGCGCCGGCCTCGCCGGCATCGGTTAGGACGCGGTCGAGCATGGGCACCATGGCATCCAGGCCCTCGATGCTGAATCGCTTCTGGCCTAGGTAGGCCTTGTGCAGGAACCGCTCGAGCCCTTCGACCGCGGTCAGCCGCTCAAGCAGCGCCCGTTGCTGGTCGGCGGTCAGCGGCTGCCGGTGCGCTCCCGACTCGATCGCCTGGCGCAGCCAGAGCCGCTCCTCGTGACTGGCGATGTGCTCGACCTCGTAGGCGATCGAGCCGCAGTACGTGCGCTGCAGCTCCGGCAGCACCTCGGCCAGCGTCGCGCCGGGCACATCCACCCGCAGCAGGTCGGCCGGGATGGCGGCCATCGCCTCTGGCGTGAGGCCCAGGGGTTCGGGGTCGAGCGCCGGGTCGCCACGAGGCTCGCTGCCCAGCGGGTCGAGGCGGGCGGCCAGGTGTCCGAAGGACCGATACGCCCGCACCAGCGCCACCGCAGCGGCGACGGCGCGCGGGTCCGGGCCCGCCTCTGCGCCTGGCTGGTGCCCGCTGGAGGGGGCTGAGGTCGTCGGGGCGGGCGCGGCGGTCGCACCCAGTGCGGTGAAGATCGCCTCGTGGAAGCCGTCCTCACCGCGCAGCAGCGCTTCGATGCGCCGCAGGAAAGCCCCCGACTCTGCCCCCTGGATGATGCGGTGATCGTAGGTCGAGCTGATGGTCATCACCCGCCGCGGGCCAACGTCGCGGATCGCCCCGGTCGCCACGATGGTGCCCTGTCCGGGCATCAGGCGCGGAACGGACGCGGTTGTGCCAAGCGTCCCGGGGTTGGTGAGGGTGATAGTGGCGCCGACGAAGTCGTCCGGGGACAGCCGGCTGGCCCGCGCTCGCTCCACCAGCTCCTCATATCGTGCGTGGAACCCGGCGAAGTCAAGGTCGCCCGCGGCTTTGATGACAGGCACCACAAGGAAGCGGCTGCCATCGGCCCGTTCGACGTCGACCGCCAGGCCCAGGTTCACCCCACTCGGATCCACGCGCTGCGCGACGCCATCGGCCTCAAGGTAGTAGTGCGTCATGGACGGCTGCTCCACCGCGGCCCGCACGATCGCCCAGCCGATCATGTGGGTGAAGCTCACCTTGCGTGGCTCGATCGCGGCATTCAGCTCGCGCCGTCGCGACTCCAGGACCGGAACCTCTATGTCCCGCAGGCTGGTGGCGGTCGGAACCGTCAGCGAGGCGATCATGTTCTGGGCCAGGCGCGCGGCCGGCCCCTTGATCGGTGTCGCACCGGGCGGGACGGTCCGGGCGGGCTCGCTCGCCGCGGGCTCGCTCGGCGCTGGCTCGCTCGCCGCACTGCCGGCACCGTTCTCGTCGGCCTGTGCAGGCGCGGGCGGTGGCGGGGTCGCGACCGGCTCGAAGCCGGCCTGGCCGCTCTCGAACAGGATGCGCCACTCGCGGTCGACGGAGGCGGGGTCGCGTCGATACTGCTCGTACAGCTCCGCGATGTAGCCCGCGTTCACGCTGTCGAGCGCGCGCTCGATCCGCGATTCCTCGGTTGGCTCGTGCGGCGGCATCTCTCCGTAAGGATAGGGCCGCGCGACGGGTCAGAGGGCAAGCGTGACCACTGGCCGGCCGGCGCCGTGCCTGGCCACGCGCCGGAAGCCGGCAGCGAGGAACAGGTCGAGCGTGCCGACGTAGATGCTGTTGCTGGGGATGCGTCGGCCGCCGGTGTCGACCGGGTAGCCCTCCAGCCTGGCGGCGCCCCGTCGGCGGGCGTACGCGACCGCCTGATCAAGCATTGCCCGTCCGACCCCCTGCCGCCGGCGCTGGCGTGGGATGTAGAAGCAGACCACTGACCAGACCGATGTGTCGGCAGCCTCCTCGCGCGGCACCTTCGCGATCGGTGAGCGCAGGATGCGCCCGAACTCCGGCCGCGGGCCAACGCTGACCCAGCCGACCGGCTCGCCGTTGACGTACCCGATCAGGCCCGCCGCGTGGCCCTCATCGGTTAGGCGATTCAGAAAGGCGCGGTTGCCGGCTCCGCGGTTGGCGCAGCCTCGGCTGAACTCGGCGCCCGTCTGGCGTTGGAAGGTGCACCAGCAGTTGCTGTAGGCACCATTCGGGCCGAAGAGACGCTCCAGGTCCGCCCATCGCGCAGGCGTGAGCGGGCGAGCGACGAGGGCCGTCAGCTGGTGTCGCCGGCTTTAGCGGCGCCGTCGTCAGCTCCGGCTCCGTCAGCTCCGCCGTCGTCAGCTCCGGCTCCGTCGGCTCGGCCTCCTTCGTCGCTCGTGCGTGCGGCCTCGTCACGCCAGTCGCGACGCGAGGTGAAGCCGCGGAACAGGACCACCACACCCAGGCCGATGACGACGACGGGCAGGATCCACTCCGGCAGCGGGAAGCGCCTGCCACTGATCCCGATGATCCCCTCGAAGAAGACGAACCCGGCGGCGAAGAGGCCGAGCGCCGTCAGGATCTGCCAGAACCCGTCGCGCGCCATCCTCGCGTTGCCGCTGCGGGTGCCGTAGAGGAGCATCCCCACGCCCGACCCGCCGGGACCAACCAGTGCCCAGGCATACGCCCAGCTCTCCCAGTGATCGGTCGCGTTCTGGTAGAAGAGCACCCCGCCCACGACGGTCGTGATGCTGCCGGCGACCGTCAGTCCAGAGCCGTTCGACTGGGTCAGGCCAAAGGCCAGCAGCGCGAGGCCAGGAGCGATGACGTAGAAGGGCCACGCAGCGTCGCCCCAGTCGATGTTCAGCTGTTGTCCCGCGAAGAAGACAACCCCAACCACGATCAGGATCGCCCCCAGCGCCGCCGTGCCTGGGCTGCCTCGTTTGGGCGGGCTCGTGGTCTCCGGCGCCGGCGCCGGGACCGGTTGCTCTTCGCTCATGGACGGATGCTACCCCGCCCGTCCACCATCGGCCGCGCTCCAGCCCGACCAGCGCTCGACCTGGATCACGATTGCGGGACCGATGATCTCCGTCCCGCCCCGGTACTGTGGGTAGCGGTCGCGCAGCAAGGCTGCAGTCCGCTCCAAGGCCGGTCCGCCCTCGACGATGCTGGCACGGCCATCGGCTCGTGCCCACCACAGGCGCTGCCAGTCATCGCCGTAGCCGAGCACCAGCAGAGCGCACTGCGGGTGGGCCCGCAGGTTGCTGATCCGCGCCAGCTCGCCGCCCCGCTTCGGCTTGCTGTCGACGGCCATGTGGATCTGATCGTCATCGAGCGCGTAGACGACCGGCACCAGGTGGGGGAGACCTCCTGGCCCGATGGAGGCGAGCACCGCGACGCGTGCGGTTTCGAATCGCGCTCGCGCCTCAACTGGCGTCACGGCTCGATCCTACGGCCCTCCGCCACGTCACGCCGGGCCTGATATCGCTGCCGGCGATCCATCGGCACCGATCAGCCGCCTCCCGCCGCATGTGATCGCTGCCGGCGATTGCCTGACACCGCCCACGGCCCTTCGGCGCGCGTGTATCGCCCCAGGCGATATCTCAGCGGCTCTCGGCCAGGATTCGTCGCAGGGTATCGCCGTCCACGTTTCGACCGGTCAGGACCGATGCCACGCGACGCTTGGCGAGGCCGCCGAGGCGCGCCCGGAGCGCGGCGATCGGGAGGGCGCCGCTGCCTTCCACCACGAGGTGATGCACTTCCAACGCCCAGCGCATCGCGTCGGCGATCTGCTCTTCGTCGACCAGCACCACCTCATCGACCAGCTGCCGGCACATACGCCAGGTGATGCTGTCACGCTCGATGTTGCCGGCCACGCCATCGGCCAAAGTCGGCGCGATGGGCATCGGCTTGGTGGAGCCAGACTCGAGGTAGGCGTACATCGGCGGGGAGGCGGCCGGCTGCACGCCGACGAGTCGCAGGGTTGGCCGGATCGCCTTGGCCCACAGCCCAATGCCGGCGATCAGGCCGCCGCCCCCGATCGGCACCACCAGCGCGTCGCAATCCGGCCAGTCGTCCAGCACCTCGGCGGCGATGGTGCCCTGCCCGGCGATCACGTCCGGGTCGTTGTAGGGCGGGACATACACGGCGATCCCTTCGTCGTGCCGGCGTCGCGCCTCGCCCTCGGCATCGTCGGAGTCGCGTCCGAATACCTCGACCGTGCAGAGGTCCGATTCGAGCGCGCGCAGGCGCTCGAGCTTGGCGGGTGAGACAGATGCGCCGACCAGCACGAACAGCCGCATGCCGTGTCGCGTGGCGGCAGTCGCCACTGCGATTCCGTGATTACCCGATGAAGCCGTGACCAGCGCGGCGTTCGGCTGCTCGGCCGCGACCAGGGCGACCTTGTTGTGCGCGCCACGGGTCTTGAACGCGCCGGTCGGCTGGAGCATCTCCAGCTTCAGTCGGACCTCCGTCGCACCGCTCTCCGCGGCGAGCTGCGGCGAGAGCTCGAGCGGCGTGTGGAGCGCGATGCCGCGCAGGCGCCGGCGCGCGGCGACGATGTCCGCCAGGAGCGGAAAGCGCGGCATGCCGCGAGTGTAGGACCGAGGGGAAGCGGTCTAGGCGGCGTCGAGCTCTGGACCGGGCCGAGGGCCTCGGCCAGGTGGATCGGTCAGCGCGTGCATGCGGCGGGCGATCCGCATCAGCGAGCCGAGGCGGTCTTCCACCCGGGCCCGCTCGACGGGTGTGGCCCAGTGGCGCAGCGTGTAGTCGATCTCGTGCTTGTGGCGGGTGGCGGTGGTGAACAGCTCCTCGATCTTGAGGCGCAGCTCATCGTCGTGCGCGGGGACCATGGCCTGTCGGCGGCACTCCAGCACGTCGAGGTAGTACGAGGTGGCCAGCCGGTCCAGATCGCGTTGGGCATCGTGCGGCCAGGGCTCCGGCGGCCCGCCGAAGCCGAACTTGCGCCATTCGCGTGGTTGCGCTCCCTGGGTCATGCGCGGAACCCTACCGACGCGGCGACGGCTCGGCCATCGGCCGTCCGGGCTATCGGTTCGTGTACGAATGGCGGCCCCGGTGAACACCGGTCGGGTCAGTGCCGGCCGGCAACGCCCCGGGCCCGCCGGCCGAGGCGCGAGATCGGTTTGTTAGAATTCGCGGGCGCGCTGGGGTGTGGCCAAGCGGTAAGGCGCCTGACTCTGGATCAGGAGATCGAAGGTTCGAATCCTTCCGCCCCAGCCAAACCCACAACATGTGGAGGTCTAGCGTCTCGGCGACGCCAGATTTGGTAGTTAGAACGTAGAACGGCTCCTCGGACAAGGCGCGTCCCGAATCAGGCGCTGGACCGCGGGCGGACCGGGTCCTCCTCCAGGATGTAGGCCGCGGCCTCGTCGAGACCCATCGCCCGGCCCTCCGAAACCGCCCGAGCGTACTCGTCCTCTGGCAGGAGCTGGCGCGTTTCCTCCAATGGATCGCCGGGGCCGATGAGGGCCTCGGGAAGTTCGCCGCCGAGCTCCTGAACGGACTGGGCTGCGATGGCCGCGAGCCGGGCGGCGCGCTCTGGCCGACCCAGCGCGAGCTCCAAGTTGGCGCCCATCTTCGCCCAGATGAGCATGCCCACGTTTCCCATCTTCCACCACGCTCGCGTCGTCTCCTTGAACAGCTCCAATGCCCGTGGAAAGTCGCCCGCTTTCTGGTAGATCGTGGCGAGCGTTCCCAGCCCGTCCGCCTCGTCGAGCGCCCGTCCGAGCTGGCGGCTGGCTTCGACGGACTCGAGCGTGGCTGCCAGCGCGTCGTCGAAGCTGCCGCCCACACCCATCAGATATGGGCCGGTCCGCAGCCACGCCGTCGTGAGGAGCTCTCCGGCGCGATCGCCGATCCGTTCATACTCGTCGTGGGCCGCCTGCGCGCGCCCGATGGCAGCAGCGAAGTCGTTCCGCCCGACGGCGGTGTACGCGCCGGCGAAGAGCGTCTCGGCAATCAGGTGCCCGTCGCCGAGCTGGCGATGGATGGAAAGCGCTTCCTGATAGAGCGTGTCGGCCCGCTCGGCGTCACCCAGCCAGTAGACGAGGCCGGCCAGTCCGCTCAACGCCTTGGCCCGCGCGGCGCTCGGCTGCGCGCCAGCGGCCAGCTCCAGCATCGACTCCAGCCAGCGTATGCCCTCCCGGAGCTGCCCCCAGTAATGCCAGAAACGCCAGAGAGAGCCCGCGGTGCGGGAGCCCGTTTCCGCATCGCTGCGTTCGACTGCCCACCGCAGTGCAGTCCGCAGGTTCTCTTCCTCGCGGCGCAACCGGTGCTGCCAGCTCCTCACGTTGACGCGGACGAGCTGTGGCTCAGCCTCCTCCGCCAATTCGAGCACCTGGCCCGCGTGCCGGCGGCGCACATCTTCCCCATCCGGACTTTCATCCAGCTTCTCCGTTGCGAACTCGCGGATGACTTGAAGCATCGCGAACCGGCTCTCAGTGGCATCGCCATCCGCGGGGTGGATGAGGCTTTCGTCGACCAATGAGGCAATGCCGTCGATCGTCTCGATACCGAGCTCGCGATTTGGGTTGCATACCTCCTCAGCAGCGTCGAGCGTCCACCCACCGGCGAAGGCGGCGAGGCGCCTGAAGAGGATCCGCTCGGTCTCGCCCAGCAGCTGGTGGCTCCAGTCGATGGCGCCGCGCAACGTGCGTTGCCTTGTTGGCAAGTCTTGGCTGCCGCTCGCCAGGACGGGCAGGCTTCGTTCGAGCCGGTCGAGGATGGCCTCCGGCGTGAGCAGCCTGACCCGAGCGGCGGCCAGCTCGATCGCCAGCGGCAGGCCGTCCAGGCGGCTGCAGATCTGAGCCACCGCCGGGGCGTTCTCGTTCGTGACCGCAAAGTCCGGTTTCACCGCGCCGGCGCGCTCGATGAACAGCGCGACGGCCTCGTATTGCGACAGGGCCGCCAGCGCCGGCAGGTGCTGGGGGTCAGGCAGGCTCAGCGGCGGCACCTCAAGGTCCTGCTCACCGGCCAGATGGAGCACCGCGCGGCTGGTGACGATGATGCGCAGGCGCGGCGCCCCGGCAATAAGCTCGGCGACCAGAGGTGCTGCGCTCACGACCTGCTCGAAGTTGTCGAGGACCAAGAGCAGCTCACGCTCACGCAGGTGGTCCTTCACTCCCTGCTCGAGGTCGCGGTCCGGCCTCTCGCGCACGCCGACTGCGGCGGCGACCCGCGAGGCCACGTCCGTTCGGTCGTGGGCATCCTCGAGACCGACGAAGAAAGCGCCGTCGGCGTATTTGGGCAGAAGCCGTTCAGCGACGGCCAGTGCAATGCGCGTCTTGCCCGCGCCGCCTGGCCCGGTAAGGGTCAGCAGGCGGCGTTCAAGGAGAAGATCGGTGGCCTGGGCCAGTTGGCCGACGCGCCCGATCAGCGGCGTCGGCGAGAGTGGCAGGTTGTTCGGTCGCGCGTCGAGGGAGCGAAGTGCCGGGAACTCGCGCGGCAGCCCGTCGATCTCCAGCTGCCAGATGCGCTCCGGTGTCGGCAGATCCTTGAGCCGATGCTCCCCCAGGTCGCTTATTGCCACGCCATCCGGGAGCTGCTGCGCGACGAGCGCCCGCGTTCCCTCCGACAGCAGGACCTGACCGCCGTGGCCGGCAGCGGCGATGCGGGATGCGCGGTGGACGTCCAGGCCGACGTAGTTGTCGGCGCCAAGGCGCCCCTCGCCCGTGTGCAGCCCCATCCGCACCAGGACGGTCGCGTCAGCCGGCCAGACTTGGGACGCCAGGGCTCGCTGCGCATCGGCCGCTGCGCGCACCGCTGTCACGGCTGAGGGAAAGACGGCGAAGAACGAGTCTCCCTCGGTGCTCACCTCAGTCCCCGCGTGAGCGGCGACTGCCCCGCGGATGAGCTCGCCGTGCATGGAGATGAGCTCCACGTAGCGATCGCCGAGATCAGAGAGAAGTCGTGTGGATCCCTCGATATCGGTGAACAGGAAGGTGACCGTTCCCGAGGGCAGCCCGGGATCAGGAGTCGATGGCATTGACCGCTCGCGGCGCCTCTGCTGCGCGATTCCTGCCCAGTTTGGCAGTCCACCGCAAGGGAGCGTTCCCCTGCAAGTCCCCATTGCGGGACCAGGTAGGTCGCGACCTCAGACTGCGCGCGAAAAGCCGGGCAACCCACCGAGATGGGTGCCCGGCTCTGCGGATTCGTCAGCCCTCGGCGAGCAATGCCTCGAGGCGATCCCAGGTCTCGATCGCGCCACCGACCATGCCGGTCGCCAGGGCGCCCTCGATGATCTCGGGCGACCCCATGTGCCCGATGGATGTGACCTTCGTCTTCCCGCCGATGTCCTCGAGGGTGAAGGTCTCTGGACCGCCCTGCGGGCCGACGCCGTCCACGTCGAACATGAACGTCCACTTGAAGCCTGTCGGCGGCGTCACCTCGAGATACTCGCCGTAGAAGGCGACGTCGTCGCGATCGGGTGCGTGACTGACGTATCGCCACCTGCCGCCCGGCCGGACGTCCATCTCGGCGACGGTGGTCGTTGTGCCATGGGGACCCCACCAGCGCGGGATGAGCTCGGGATCCGTGAAGGCCTTCCAAACCTGCTCGCGCGGCGCGTCGAACGTGCGCTCGAACACGAGGTCGCCGCCATCCGAGGAAACGGTGGTCGACGCGGTGCTACCGCGGTCGATTCGGGTCGCTGTCATCGTCGGTTCCCTTCCCTTGTTCCTGCTTGTCCTGTACCTCGCGGAGATAGGCGTCCAGCCGTTCGAAGCTCTCCTCCCAATGTCGGCGGTACTGGCCGACCCAGTCGGCGACGTCCCGCAGCGGCCCCGCCCGCAGCCGACGTGGCCGCCACTGCGCCTGGCGCCCCTGCTCGATGAGCCCCGCCCGTTCCAGCACCCGAAGGTGCTTGGAGATGGCTGGCTGACTCATGTCGAAGGGAGCGGACAGGTCCTTGACCGATGCCTCGCCTTCGGCGAGACGGGCCAGGATCGCCCGCCGAGTCGGGTCGGCAAGGGCGGCGAACGTCGTGCTGAGGATGTCGGGCTGCTCCATGTCCATCACTGAATGGTTATATAACCTAGTGGTACTGTACACGCTTCAGTAAGGATGTCAAACCCCTGTTTCGCGCTCCGACCCACGTTGGATGGCTCAGGGGATCGGCTGCAATAGCAGGTGCGGCGCGTCGGGATCAGCACAGACGCTCAGACGTCGAATCCTCGGCGCCGCACGAGGTCGATGGCGAGGTAGATCGGTGGCCGCTCGGACCTTCGGCAAGCGCCGAACCAGTTCAACCCTGGAGCGGCGCCACCATGACCGGGTCGGTGGTCGGGCGTTCGACTGGCTCCTCTTCAATGGTGACAGCGAAGGTCGTGAATCCGGCCAGGTCGTGCGCGACCGGAACGACGGCGATTTCGTCGGTAGTAGGGCGGAAGGTGCCCGCCGGGATGGGGACGCCCTCGGCATCGATCAGCCACAGCTCGTAAAGGAGCTCGGCCGGCAACTCCCCGACGCCGGCCATGATGAGTGTCGCCCCTGATCCCTCCGTATCGACAAGGTAGCCTGAACCGGCCTCTCCCTGAACCCGGTATGCCACCTCGCCGTTTGCGATTGCCATGGCGGTGGCCCGCAGCAGCTCCTCGCGATCGCGCAGCTGTCCCCAGAGGGTACCGGCGACGACTGCGAGCACCAACGTCGCTGCGATGCCGCCAAGGGCAAGGCCCCGCATCAGCGTAGATGAGCCCCACCCGCTCAGCCATCGGGGTCGCGCATCGCGGTCCCGTCCGATCGTCGGAGCGACGGGGCGGGCGGTGGCGAATCCCCGATGCTCCTGCGGCGTCGCAGCGGCCGTGGCCATCACGCGGTCGCGCAATGCCTCATCAGGGGGCATCGGCTCCGTGCTTGCGGCGAGCATCGGTCCCACCCCCAGCGCCGCACGCAGCTCGACATGCGGCTCGCGGCACGTCTCGAAATGCTGTTCGATCGCGCGGCGCTCATTCACTTCGACCGCGCCAAGGGCGAAGGCTGCAGCGATCTCGTCGACGTCGTGGCAGTTCATCGGTCCACCTCCGACCAGGTCGCGGGGCCAGACGAGATGGTGATTGGGGCGGCATCAGTGAGCTGCAGCGATTCGCGCAGCTTCGCGAGCGCCAGCCGGAGCCGCCCGCTGGCCGTGCCCTGCGGCACGCCGGTGATCTCGGCGATCTCACGATAGGTGTGTCCGCGGAAAAAGGCGAGCTCCACGGCGGTCCGCTGCTCATCCGGGAGCTTGGCGACCGCGAGCCGGAGCTGGTTGGCCGATAGGTGCTCGACCGCCTCGTCCCATGTCGGGTTCGCACCCGTCCGGAGGAGCGATTGCTGGTCCGCTGCCTCGACCTCCAGCGATGGTCGGATCGTCCGGATTCGGTCGATGGCGCGGTTGCGAACGATGGTCATCAGCCACGCCCGAACTGTTCCTCGAGACGGCTCGAAGCGGCCGATCTTCTGCCACGCGGCCACGAAGGCGTCGTGAACCACGTCCTCCGCCTGGGCACGGTCTCTGACCACTCGAAATGCGATTCCCATCGCCATGGCGGCATAACGGTCGTATAGCGCTCCGAGCGCCTCGCGATCGCCGCTCGAAATCCGCTCGGCCAGGACCGCGTCGTCGATCGCCTGCGTGGGATCGCCAGTCACCATCCCCTCCATGGTCCGCGGGTCATGCGGACCGAGTGGCAGCGCGGTGGCTGCCCGCCCGAATGCGGAGGATAGCGAACTGGCCGGGAGATGCATGAAGCGCGTGCTCACAGCTAGGGGATCTGGCGGATTGCGATCGCCATGAATACGGGCGGCGGCCATGCGCGAATCACCCGCACGATCATGCATCTGCGCCGTGGAGACCGCCGAAGGTGATGCGTGGCTGCCGTCGGGCCGTAGTAGATGCGAATGAACTCCCATCGCACCGCCTCGCGCCAGCCTTCCGTGGCCCTGCGTCGGCTCATTGCCGCCCTGGCAACCGCATCGATCGTTGGGGGGATCGCGCTCGCCGTGGTTGTTGTGCTCTCCGCGCCTCCAGACGGAACGGCAGCCAGGATCGGCACATCGTCGCCGCCCTCGCCCGACCTGCCACTGGTCGTCCCCGCCGGAACGCCGGATGTCGTGCTCAGCAGCGAGCGGACCTTGAGCCTGGACGAGCGCGTCGCCTTCTGGGAGGCGCGCGTCCAAGCACAAAGTGGGGACTATCTGAGCGCGCTTCACCTGGTCGACGCCTTGCTGGAGCGCAGCCGTGCGAACGGCGACCTGGCGGACCTGGAGCGGGCATCGGTGGCCCTGGAGCGTGCCACCCAAGGAGCTCCAGCCAACGACGCCGCATTGCCGCTGCGGCGCGGGCAGCTTGCCTTCTCGCTGCACGAATTCGCAAGCGCGCGGGCAGACGCAGAATCGGCCCTCGAGCTGGATCCCGGAAACGCTTCGGCGCTGGCCCTGTTCGGCGACGCGGCACTCGAGACTGGCGACTACGAGTCGGCGGCGGAGGCGTATGACCTACTGGCGCGCGAGGGCCGAACGCCGCCGATCCTCTCGCGATTGGCGCGACATGCGTGGCTGACCGGTGACCCGGAGGCGGCGCTGGTGCTCGTGGCGGAAGCGGTAACTCGAGCAGGGGACGAAGGCTTCGCCGACCAGGTCGCCTTCTATCAGTTCCAGCTGGGTGAGCTCCTTCGTGGCTCGGGCGCCCTCGACCGCGCGGCGGACGCCTACACCGCCGCTCTGCAGGCACTGCCGCTGCACGTGCCGTCGATGGGTGGCCTGGCGATGGTGCGCGAGGCGCAGGGACGACGGGCGGAGGCCATCGAGCTGCTCGAGTCGGCCACCCAGCGCGTGCCCACGCCGGACCTGGTCGCCGCGCTCGGTGACCTCTACGCCCTGGATGGCGACGAGGAGCGAGCCGAGCGGCAGTGGGTCCTCGCTGAGCGAATCGCCGAGGTGGCTCGCGCAACCGGAGGCGTCTACGACCGACAGCTCGTCCTCTTCCTGGCCGACCACAACCGGGGCGCGGACGCCGCGGTCGCCCTGGCCGAGGCGGAGATCGCGCGCCGCACCGACGTCTTCGGCTACGACGCCCTGGCCTGGGCTCTGTACGACGCCGGCCGCCTGGCGGAGGCCGATGCAGCTGCCGCGCAGGCCTTGCGCCTTGGCACGCCGGATGGCCGGATCCTGTACCACGCCGGGCTCATTGCCGAGGCGCTGGGCCGCGACGAGGAGGCGATCCAGCTCCTGCGCGAGGCGAGCGAACGCCGTGCCTCGCTACCGCCCCTGCAGGTCCACGAGCTCCAGGCAGCACTCCAGCGGTTGGGGGGCTGAGGCCAGTGCGCCCGACTCGAATAGCGGTGATTGCGGCGACCGTGGTAGGCCTGCTGGTGGCCGCGGTCCCGTCGACCGTCTCAGCCCATCCGCTCGGCAACTACACCGTGAACCGAGCCGTGGTGATCGAGGTCGGCGCAGCGATCGAGGTTCGATACATCGTCGACATGGCCGAGATTCCGGCCTTCGAGACGATCCAAGTTATCGACGCCGAGGGCGACGGCGTCGTGGACGAGGCGGAGGGAGCGCGCTTTGCCCGCGAGCGCTGCGCAACCAGCGGGGTGGCGCTGGCGGTCACACTGGACGGGCGTCGCGTTCAGCTACGCGACGCGCGGGAACCCAAACTCGACCTCCCGGCCGGGGCCGGCGGGCTCCCGACGCTTCGTCTCGAATGCCGTTTCGCTCTGGAATCTCCGGTCGCAGGCGCGGGCGCCCAGCACCAGCTCATGGTCCGCGACAGCTCTGACGACGGGCGCATCGGTTGGCGGGAGGTGACCGCGCGAGCATTCGGCGGTGGCGCAATCCTGGCCGCCGACGTGCCGTCCCAGAGCGAGAGCCGCTTTCTGACGGCGTATCCGGAAGACCGAATCGAAGGGCCGCCGGACGTCCGCACCGGTACTGTCCGGTTCCGACTCAGCCGTTACGCCGCCCCGACGCCGGCGGAGATCGCTGGATCGATCGACACCCGGCCTCCCGCGTCCGATCCACTCGCGGCATTGGTGGGCGGTGGCCTCTCTCCGGCGATCGTCGGCCTGGCCGTCTTGCTCAGCCTTGGCCTCGGAGCGCTCCACGCCCTGTCGCCCGGCCATGGCAAGACACTGGTGGCGGCGTACGTCCTGGGCGCCGGCGGCACCGCCCGGTCCGCCGTGCAGATCGGCATCTGGGTCGCTGTGTCTCACACGGCGGGTGTGTTCGTGCTGGGGATGGTCACCCTGCTCGCCAGCCAGCTCTTCCTGCCTGAGCGAGTTATCGCCTGGCTCTCGCTTGGTTCGGGGATCGTGGTGACGGGCCTGGGCGTTGTCCTTCTGGCCCGATTGCTCATGCGCAACTCACGCCACTCGCATCACCCGGGCCACTCGCACGACCAGCATCACGCAGACCACCACCACGCTGATCACCAACATTCGGCACCCGCGCAGGGCGCCTTGAGCTGGCGCTCAGCTCTGGCCCTCGGTTTCGCCGGCGGAGCGGTGCCGAGCGCATCGGCCTTGATCGTCCTGCTCGTCGCCATCAGCACGGACCGACTCCTGTTCGGCGTGGTCCTCATCGGGACCTTCGGTATCGGGATGGCGGCCGTACTCGGCGGGTTGGCGCTGGTCGTCGGCCGTCTCAGGCGGTTCGCGAGCGGGTCGAACGATCGGCTGGGATCGCCCCTGGCTCGCCGCGCAGCCTCGCTGGTACCGGTGCTTGCCGGCCTGGCTGTGCTGGCTACCGGGATCGCTTTCTCCATCGCCGCGGCAGGTCGGTTGTCCTGAGGACGAGTGATGCACGCGCCCGCGCCGGGCGTATCGCTGGCAGTGGCCTGACTGAGATCGGGCGGCCACTTGACCCAGCGCCAGACCAGGGCAGGCGCACGGCCCGATCCGTGCCACCACCCGCACCTCTCACTACAGGAGCCTTCTGACATGCGCAAACTCGTGAAGCTGTTGGCGATCGCGACCGCCACCCTGGCGCTCGCCGCGCCGGCCCTGGTCGGCGCGGCCGACCACCTCGACGCACCAACGGTGAAGACCAACGGTGCCATCGACATCAACGACGTCTATGTCTTTCCTGGCGCCGACGCGGCCAACACGGTACTGACCTTCACCGTCAACCCGGCCGCTGGCGTCATCTCGGGCACGACCTTCGACGCGGCTGCCGAGTACCGGATCCAGGTCGACACAGATGGCGACGAGGCCGAGGACCTCACCTACCTCTTCGACTTTGCGGCAGTGGCCGGCGGGACGCAGGCCTACACCGTGACGCTGAACGGCGCTCCGTTCGCCGCCGGCACGACGGGCTCCAACGTCGCGGTCGCAAGCGGCGGGCAGGTCTTCGCCGGGCTCGTCGATGACCCGTTCTTCTTTGACCTGAATGGCTTCAACAACTTCAAGATGCAGCTGCTGGCTGGGAACGGCATCGACCTCAGCCAGATCTGCGACTCGGACCCGGATTCCAACTTCTTCGCAGGCTTCAATGGTTCGGCCATCGCGCTCGAGGTCCCCGATGGCGACCTTGGTGGCACCATCGGCGTCTGGGCGGAGACGCGCATCGACGAGGGCAGCGGCCTGGTCCAGGTGGAGCGCATGGGCAAGCCGGCCATCAACACCGTCTTCAACCACACCGATGCAACCAAGGATGCGTACAACCGGGCCCTTCCTTCCGGCGACACCGCGGACTACACCGATGACGTTGCCGGCACGGTTTCTCTGATCCGCCAGGAGCTGGGCGACAGCGTGGCCACCGCCGATGCATACGGCGCCACGGTGGCAGGTCTGCTCCTGCCAGACGTGATCGGTTACGACACCAGCGCGGCGGCGAACTACGCGATGCTCAACGGCCGGGCGTTGGCCGATGACGTAATCGACATCTCGTACGGCGTGGTCACCGACGGCGACCTCACGAGCGATTGCGTCGCGAGTGACAGCGCCTTCCGTGCCGCCTTCCCGTACTACGCGGTCGCAAATGCCGCGGCAGCCACCCCGGCTCCGACGCCAGGCATCGTGCCGAACACGGCGACTCAGCCGGTCCCCACTTCCACCAGTCTCGCGCTGCTGCTGGGCCTGGGAGCGATGCTCGTGCTCACGGGCGTTGCCAGCCTGGCGCTGGCCCAGCGTCGCACCCGCAGGTAGCTCAGGTAGCTCTCGACGCCAGGTCTCTGCGAGCGGGCCCGGAGCATCCGGGCCCGCTCCGCGTTACGGACGAGGCGCTCGCGACGATAACGGTCCGCATCCTGAGGACGGACGTTCGCGGTCGCTAGACTTGGAGCGGATTCAAGCCGCAGAAGGTGCCCAGATGACCCATGTCTGGCCGGTCGGCTGAGTCCGATGAGCGACGTGATCGCCGTCTACCTCGAGATCGGGACAAAGCGCACCTTTGCGGGGGCGATCGAGTGGCCGGGATGGTGCCGTAGTGGACGCACTGAGGACGAGGCGCTCCAGGCATTGGTCGCCTACGCACCGCGCTATGCCGCGATCGTCGGACGGGCCAAGCCACAGTTCCACGCTCCGCGGGACGTGGCGGATCTCAAGGTGGTCGAGCGCCTGAAGGGCGGCTCAGGCACGGACTTCGGGGTGCCAGGCGAGGCTCCCGGTGCGGACCGTCGGCCGCTGGATGCAGCCGGGCTCGCGCGGCTCCGCCGGCTGCTGACACGGTGCTGGTCCGCCTTCGACGCTGCTGCTGCGACGGCAACCGGCATCGAGCTGCGAAAGGGCCCGCGCGGCGGCGGCCGCGAACTTCCCAAGATCGTGACGCATGTCAGGGAAGCGGACGAGGCCTACCTCGTCCAGCTGGGCGCCAGGCGCCCCAGGGCAAGGGGCCCGGACGAGGCGGCCGAGACGGATCGGCTGCACCTCGCGATGCTGGAGGCCCTTCAGGCGCGCGCCGGCGGTGAACCGCTTGCGGAGCCCAATCGGGTCAAGAAGCCGTGGACCCCGCGCTATTCCGTTCGCCGGAGCGCCTGGCACCTCCTCGATCACGCCTGGGAGGTCGAAGATCGTGCGACCGCGGGACCTGGATGAGAGCGGCACGAATCGTGCAGACCGCATGTCTCCACCAGGGGCGATGTCGGATCGTCCCCGGAGATGGGGAAGGTCACGGACGTTGGGCGTGAGTGATGCGGGACACCGGGTACTGGTCGTAGAGGACGACTCTGCCCTGCGCGAGGTCTATGCCGGCTTGCTGTCGGAGCTCGGCCACACGGTGCGAACCGCCGCCGACGGCGCGGCGGCGCTGAACCAGCTGGCCAGCACGTGGAAGCCCTGCGTCGTCTTCCTTGACCTGCGGATGCCCGGGATGGACGGCTGGGAGTTCGTTCATCGCCTGAAGGCAGACGACCGATTGAAGGACGTCCCGATCGTGGTCGTGGCGGCGCACTTCCGGATCGATCGGGAGGCCCGGGAGCTTGGCGCGGCGGCCTGGATGCAGAAGCCATTTGATCTGGGACGCCTGGATGAGCA
>DASQFY010000144.1:0-1564 GCA_035632895.1 Candidatus Dormiibacterota bacterium | reverse complement strand
GCAGCGGAGCAGAAAACCGACACAAGCCCTTGCTCACGGCTCGCCCGGCCCAGCTTTTCCTCGGGTCGCGCGGAGGCCCTAGCGTGCGGATTCCGACGAAGCCGGCCGGTCATTCCAATCTGAAGCCGGCCACCTATTCCGACACGAAGCCGGCCACCATTCCGATTCCATCCCGGCCGCCCTTGCGATTTGAAAGCGGCCACGCCGATGGTTGCTCCTGGGTCGTGGTGGATGTTCGAGGCGATCGCGCCGGCGGTCAAGGCGGCGTGGTTGGTAGCTCGGGCGAGCGACGTTTGCGCAAGCTCTCGCCGGCCAACTCGATGCGGTAGGCGTTGTGCAGGAGACGATCGAGGACGGCATCGGCGATGGTGGGATTGCCGATGATCTCGTACCAGCGGTCGACGGGCAGCTGGCTGGTGACGATGGTGGAGCGTCGCTCGTGGCGGTCCTCGATGATCTCGAGCAGGTCGCGGCGCTGCTCGTCGTCGAGCTTCTCGGGTCCCCAATCGTCGAGGATGAGCAGGTCGACCCTGGCGAGGCCGCGCAGCATCTTGGCGTAGCGGCCGTCACCGCGCGCCAGGGCGAGAGCGGCAAACAGCCTGGGGGCACGGTGGTAGGCGACGGAGAGATCCTCCCGGCAGGCCTTGTGGCCGAGGGCGCAGGCCAGCCAGCTCTTGCCGACCCCGGTCGGCCCGGTGAGCAGCAGCCCATGGCGGGCGCGGATCCAGTCGCAGCCGGCCAGCTTGAGGAACAGCCCGCGATCGAGACCGCGTGCGGCGCGGAAGTCGACGTCCTCGACGCTGGCCTGATGCCGCAGCCGCGCGGCACGAGCTCGGCTCTCGAACCGCTTTTGCCGGCGCAGGGTCATCTCCCGGTCGAGCAGCAGAGCGAGCCATTCGGCATGCTCCAGGGCCTTGGCCTCCGGCTGTGCTTGGAGATCCTGGAAGCCCTTGAGCATGCCGTGCAGGCCAAGATTGGCGAGCAGGTCGAGGGTTGGATGGTTGAGCATGGTGGTTCTCCTCAATGGAAGTAGCTGGGGCCGCGCAGGTTGACGTGGTCGATGACGGCCTCGGGCTCGGCCGTGGCGGATTGGCGGCCCAGGCGGTTGGCCAGGATGGAAGCGATGCTCTGGTAGGTGAGCGCACCGATCCGCAGGGACCGGGCCGAGACGGCTTCGGCGCGGCCGGCTTCGAGGTCACGAAACAGCCTCAGCACGCCGAGGCAGGTTCGGAAGCCCTGCTCGGGATGCGGGCGATGGGCCAGGATGGCCGTGACCAGGGCTTCGGTATTCGGCCCGACCGAGGCCGCCCAGCGGCGGAAGCGGTCGGGCGTCCAGTCGGCGTAGCGGCGGTGGGAGCTGGGCATGTGATCGGGATCGGTGCCGTGGCGACGACCGCCGTAGCGGCGCTGATGCAGGGCGACACGTTGCCCGCGGTGGAACAGCTCGATCGTGCGGCTGGTCGCGCGGACGTCGACCTGCGCCCTGATCAGGCCGTGCGGCACCGAGTAGAAGAACCCTTCGTGCTCGACGTGATAGTCGACGCCGACACGGGCGAGCCGCCAC
>DASQFY010000143.1:0-4065 GCA_035632895.1 Candidatus Dormiibacterota bacterium | reverse complement strand
GGGAAGGTGATGGTCAGCACCCCGTTGCCGAAGCTCAGGTTCGCCCGCGACGCGTCGACCGCGCATGGCAGCTCGATCGTGCGCTCGAACGGCCCGTAGCTCCACTCCCGCAGCAGATAGGTGATGCGCTCCTGGCCGGGGCCGTGCTGGCGGGCACGCAGGGTCAGGCTGCCATCGTCGCGCACGTCGACCTCGATGTCCTCTGCCGCGATGCCGGGCATCGGCGCCACGACCATCAGCTCGCGGTCGTTCTCGAACAGGTTGATCGGGATGGCAGTGGCATCGGTCATGCGCTGGACGCCTCCTTACGCATCGGTCTAGTCTGGGAAGGCCTCGGGGCCGCGCTCCGACAGCTCGCGGGCGTTCTCGGCGCCGTCCTCGGGTGGGATCCACGAGTACGGATAGCGGGCGTCCTCCAGCTCTTTCGCCTGTCGCGTCAGCTGCAGTGGGTGGAAGGTGTCGATCATGACCGCCAGCTCCTCCGTCGACTCCTTGCCGATGCTTGCCTCGACCGTTCCCGGATGCGGCCCGTGCGGAATGCCGGCCGGGTGGACCGTGAAGGAGCTGATGTCGACTCCGCGGCGGCTCATGAAATTGCCGGCCACGTAGTAGATGACCTCGTCGCTGTTGACGTTGGAGTGGTTGTACGGCGCCGGAATGGCGAGCGGATGGTAGTCGAACTTGCGCGGCACGAAGGAACAGACCACGAAGTTCCGCGGCTGGAAGGTGAGGTGCACCGGCGGTGGCTGATGGACGCGCCCGGTGATCGGCTCGAAGTCGCCGATGTTGAACGCGAACGGCCACAGGTGCCCGTCCCAGCCAACGAGGTCGAACGGATGGTGCTGGTAGTGGTAGGCCGTCACGCGGCCGCGGGTCTTGACCTCGACCACGAAGTCGCCGGCCTCGGTGTGCGGG
Organism: Candidatus Dormiibacterota bacterium; assembly: GCA_035632895.1. Lineage (GTDB taxonomy): Bacteria > Chloroflexota > Limnocylindria > QHBO01 > QHBO01 > DASQFY01. Next base: position 3,150 of record DASQFY010000143.1, on the reverse strand, counting down.
TCCATCTCGTTCGGCGGACGGAGATCTCGCTCGCAGTACGGCGAGTGCTCGAGCAGCTGGCCAAAGTCGTTTCGGTAGCGCTTCGGCGGCACGATGCTCGAGGGGCTCTCCAGCCAGAGCATGCGCTGCGGATGGGTCCCAGGCTGGAGTCGATAGGTGGTGCCGATGGGTATGACCAGGTAGTCACCCGGACCGTAGGGGATCGGTCCGAAGACGGTCTCCAGCACGCCGGAGCCCTCGTGAACGAAGAACATCTCGTCCGCTTCGCCGTTGCGATAGAAGCGTTCCATGCCCTGGACCGGCAGGACGACACCGAAGGTGACGTCGCTATTGAAGAAGAGAGGAAGGCGGCCGGTGATCGCATCGCCCTTCTGCTCGACCCCTTTGGTGTTCACCAGGTAGTGGCGGTGCGGCGCGTCCGACCAGGCCTCGATCCCGACGTCGCGCACCTTCTCGATCTGGTGGGTCTGGGTCGGGGGCGTGTGGTGATAGAGCAGGCTCGCTCGCCCCGTGAAGCCCTCCACCCCGAACAGCTCCTCGGCGTACAGGGAGCCGTCAGGTTTGCGAAACTGGCTGTGGCGCTTGTGCGGCACCTGGCCGCGCTGAACGTAAAACACGGCGGGTCCTCGCGTGCTGCGGCTCCATTCTAGGACCGGCGGCACCCTCCAACTGGACCGATGCCGCCCATGAGTTCGGCAGGTGGCTACCATTGGATGGCGAGCACCTCATCGGTCCTGACCAGGAGATCACCTGTGAACATCACCCGTCTCAACCACGCGGTTCTCTTCGTGCGCGATGTGGATCGCGCGGCCGAGTTCTATCGATCGGTCTTCGGTTTCGAGGAGATGGAGCGGCCGACGGGAATGCGCGCCGCGTTCATGCGCTCGCCGACCGGCGGCAACCACCACGACCTGGGATTGTTCGAGGTCGGACCCGACGCTCCGCGACCGCCGCGAGGCTCGGTTGGCCTCTATCACCTGGCCTGGGAGGTCCCGACCATCGAGGAGCTCGCCGTGGCGTCCCGCGCGCTGACGGACGCGCGAGCCCTGTCAGGGGCGAGTGACCACGGCGTGAGCAAGTCCCTCTACGGCCGCGACCCCGACGGCAACGAGTTCGAAGTGATGTGGCAGGTCCCGCGCGAGGCGTGGGGCGAGTTTGCCGACCAGGCTACGATCATGCCGCTCGACCTGGAGGCGGAGCTGGCGCGCTGGGGCACCGGGGCGTCCGTCCAATAGCAGCGCCCGTGTCCACCCTCATCCCGGTCGTCCGTTCCGACGCCCACCTGGCTCACGCGGGGCTCGTGGAGCTCGTGGCCGGGCGCGAAGTTCCGTGCTACGAGTCGCCCGAGCGCGCCATCCAGATCGAGCGCGCATTGCGCGCCGATGGCAGCTTTGCCATCGCGGAGGCGGAGGAACATGGCCTTGACCCGATCCTGGCCGTCCACGAAGCCGCCCTGGTCGAGGTGGTGGAGCACGCCTGGTCCGATGCCCTGGCCGCCGGCGATGCCGACGGCTCGCGGGCGCTGATCCCCGACACGTACCTGCTGGCGGCGTATCCGGGGCCGATGCGTCTCGACGGCCAGCCCGACGGGGCGCACAAGCGCCTCGGCGCGTTCTGCTTCGACACGGCGACCCCGATCGTGGCCGGCACGGCGGCCGCCGCCCGCGCGGCCGTCGACGTCGCGCTCACCGCCGCGCAGCGCGTGGTCGGCGGCGAGCCCGTGGGTTACGGGCTATGCCGGCCGCCTGGCCACCACGCGGCGCGGGCCATGCTCGGCGGCTACTGCTTCTACAACAACGCGGCGATCGTGGCCGAGTGGCTGCGCGGCGAGGGCGGCGCCCGGAGGGTCGCGATCCTGGATATCGACTATCACCACGGCAACGGCACGCAGCAGATCTTCTGGGACCGCGGGGACGTCCTCTACGTCTCGCTCCACGCCGACCCGGCGGCCGCCTACCCCTACTTCTCCGGCTTTGCCGCCGAGACCGGCGGCGGGGAGGGGGCGCACCTGACGCGCAATCTCCCGCTGCCACCCGGAACCGGACTCGACGGCTATGCGGCCGCCCTGGCCGACGCCCTCGACCTGATCGCGGCCTTCGAGCCCGATGCCCCGCTGGTGCTCTCGCTTGGCTTCGACACCTTCGAGCGCGACCCGATCGGTGACCTCGCCCTGCGCACTACCGACTACGGCGAGATCGGTCACATGATCGGTGCGACCGGCCTGCCGGTGATCGCGCTCCAGGAGGGCGGCTACGCGGTCGACGCCATCGGTGCCAATGCGGTCGCCTTCCTGACCGCCCTGCGCGAGGGAGGCGTCAGGCCCTGATCAGCCGGCGAGGATGTCGGCGAACGCGACGGGGTCGACGTTGCCGCCGCTGATGACGATCACGCGGTTCTCATCGCCCTCCGGCTGCGGGGCGGCACCGGAGAGATGCGCGGCCATCGCCGCAGCGCCCGACGGTTCGACGACCAGCCTTCCCCGCCCGGCAAGCTGACGCATCGCCTCCTCCATCTGCGCTTCGGTGACGGTGACCACCTCGTCCATTAAGCGGCGCAGGTGCAGGAACGGCAGCCAGCCGAGCTGCTCGACACGCAGGCCATCCGCCATGGTGCGGGTGGTGAGCGAGGCGTCCCAGTGCACGATCTCGCCGCTAGCCAGCGACTCCCGGGCATCGGCCGCCAGCTCCGGCTCGACGCCGATCACCCGCGCGGTGGGAGCCAGGGCCTTGATCGCGGTCGCGATTCCCGACGACAGGCCGCCTCCGCTCACCGGAATCAGGACGCTGGTCACTCCGGGAAGGTCCTCGGCGATCTCCAGCCCGCAGGTCCCCTGGCCGGCAATGATGCGGCGGTCGTCGTACGGCTCGATCATCACGTATCGCTCGCGTTCGACCAGGTCGACCGCGATCTGATGACGTTCCTCGGAGCCCGGCCCGGTGAAGACGATCTCTGCGCCGTCCCGGCGCACGCCGTCGACCTTCACCTGCGGCGCGGACTCCGGCATCACGATCACGGCCCTCGCGCCGAGCACGCGCGCCGCACGCGCGACCGCCTGGGCGTGGTTGCCAGACGAGTAGGTGACGACGCCGCGGGTGCGCTCGGCATCGGTCAGCGATGCGACCGCGTTGTAGGCGCCCCGCATCTTGAAGG
>DASQFY010000142.1:0-5450 GCA_035632895.1 Candidatus Dormiibacterota bacterium | reverse complement strand
CGACACCCAGGGAAGCGGCAGGGGCTTGCGGTTCCAGATGGTGACGTCCAGCGGCAGGCTGTCGCCGGCGACCGCCCGCGGGGCCCCGACCTCGCGCCGGTACTCGACGCGGCGCATGCCGTAACGTGTCCAGAGGCGGGTCAGCGACGCGTAGGCCAGCGTGACGGCGGCGACCAGCAGCAGCCCGGGCGCCTCGATCGCGGTGGCCACCACCACCATCAGTCCGGCGAGCGCGAGCCAGGGGCTCATCTGCTCGTCTCCGGCGTCAGCCGGCTGCGTCGTCGGCGAGGGGGACGGGCACCCCCTCGAGCACGCTGTCGATGACGCTGCCGACGGTGGCGCCGCGCAGCTCCCGGTCCACGTCGAGCAGAAGCCGGTGGTCGAGCACCGCATGCCCGATGACGCGCACGTCATCGGGCAGGACGTAACCGCGGCCATCCAGCAGGGCCCAGGCCTGCGCCGCGCGGTAGAGCGAAACGCTGCTGCGCGGCGAGGCACCCATCCGCACGTCCTCGTGCTCGCGAGTGGCTCGCACCAGGGCGACGATGTAGCGCTCGACGTCCTCCGCGACGCGCACCGTGCGGGCGGCGTTGCGCAGAGCCGCCACCGCTGCCGCGGCGACGACCTCCGTCACGCCGTCCAGCGGCTCGGCCGCCGCCTGGTGGCGGCTCGCGATGCGGCGCTCGGCGGCCTCGTCCGGGTAACCGACCGCGATCCGCAGCAGGAATCGGTCGAGCTGGGCCTCGGGCAGCGCGAAGGTACCCTCCAGCTCGATCGGATTCTGGGTGGCGAGCACCAGGAACGGATCGGGCAGGGGTCGGGTCTGGCCTTCGGCTGAGACCTGCCGCTCCTGCATGGCCTCCAGGAGGGCCGACTGCGTGCGCGGCGTGGCGCGGTTGATCTCGTCGACCAGAAGCACGTTCGCGAAGACCGGCCCGGGCACGAAACGGAAGGTGCTCCCCTCGAGGATGCTCGACCCGGTGACGTCGGTGGGGAGCAGGTCGGGCGTGCCCTGCACCCGAGCGAAGGTCAGTCCCAATGACTGGGCGAAAGCGCGTGCCAGCAGCGTCTTGCCAACGCCGGGCACATCCTCGACCAGGGCATGCCCTTCGGCCAGCAGCGCGGTCGCGAGGAGGCGCAGCGGAAGCTCCGCACCGACCACCGCCGCAGCGACCGACGCCTGGACCGTTTCCAGGAAGCGGGCGCCATCGATCGGGGCCGGCGACGCGTCGGGCTCGGCGGCCAGCGTGTCGGTCATGTCACCATCGGTACCCATCAACCCGGCTCGGCGTTCACGATCGTCCAGCGCGCTGCGCCCATTGCGGCGGGGCGCGCGGCGAGCTCGAGGCGCAGGATTGGCTCGATCGGGACCGGCACGAGCGCGGTCGCGTCGAAGATCCCCAGGAAGCGCGAGGGTCGGCGCGCGAACCGCACCACCTCCGCCACCGCGGATGCGCCCGCATCGGTCTCGGCCGTGATCCGCAGTCTGATGTCGCGCAGCAGGTTGGCCGGCGCGTCGTCACAATCGTTGGCCAGTCGGCCCAGCGCGCACAGCCGGCGGAGGCGATCGCGCGCCGCAGAGGCGGCTTCGGCCAGGTCGGCCGGCCGATCGGCAAGGGCTGGATCCCACGTCCGCGCCTCGGAGGCGGGCCAGGCCGTGACGAATCGGTCGAGCACCGCCCCGGGCGTGGCGGCGTCTGCGGCGAACAGCCAGAAACCGGTCCCCCAGGCCAGCAGCGGGATGGTGAGCCATGCGACCGTCACGGCCGGTGACGCCGCGGGCGCGGGGTCGACGGTGCCCGCCACTCGTTGGGCCCGGCGGTAGGCCGCGACCGCCTGTGCGGTCCAGGTGGCGATGAATGCCATGCCGCCCAGGAACGGCAGCAGGTACCAGGTGGTGTCGGCAAACAGCAGCGTGGTCATGGCCAGCGCCACCAGTGCTGCGACCTCCGCCGTCAGCCAGGCGACTCCCGCCAGCGGACGCCCGAGGGCCAGGTCGCCAAGGCCCCAGCCGAGGATGGCAAGGCGCAGGACGCGGCCCGGCGCCGCGCCGCTCACTCGCCGATCAGGAGGCTGCGAAGCTCGGCCTCGCGCTCAGCGGAGGTCACCGCCAGGACTCGATCCCCGACCAGCAGCTTTGTCTCGGGCCGGGCGGCAATGGCTCGCTCGTTGCGGATCAGGACGGTGACGTAACTGCCTTCGGGCAGGCTCAGCTCGCGCAGCTCGCGGCCCACGACCGGCGAGTCGGCATCCAGCAGCGCCTCCACGATCTGGAGCTCGCCGCCCTCCAGCTCGGCCAGGTGCAGGAGGTCGTGGATCGGGATCTCGTGCTCGATGACGCCCAGGATGGCGCGTGTTGGACTGACTGTTTCGTCGATCGCCAGCTGGCGGAAGAGGTGCTCGTTCTTCGGGTTGTTCACGCGGGCAATGGAGCGCGGCACGTTGAACTTCATCTTGGCCACCTGGCAGGCGACCAGGTTGTCCTCGTCGTCCCCGGTCACCGACGCCACCACGTCGGCGCGGCCCATGCCAGCCTCCTCCTGGTAGCGGCCCTCGCAGCCGTCATTGGGCACCACGATGCTGCCCAGCTCGTCGGCGATGAGCCGCGCACGGGCGGGGTCCTTCTCGATCATCACCACCTCGTGCCCGGCCGCCAGGAGCTCCTTGGTCAGGTAGTACCCGACGTTTCCGCCGCCGATCACCACGACGTACATGGCTAGACCGATGCCTCCGGCTCGCTGCCCTCGTCGGAGGCAGGCTCCTCCTCCGGCTTCTTGGATTCGTGATCCGGGTGCGTCCCACGTCCTCGTTGGCCCGGCACGATCTGTCGCGGTTCGGCCGTGGGCGGTTGGACATGGCCACCGGTCGCCTCGGCGCCCTCGGCGGCCGCCTTCACCAGCGCGTCGGCGAGGATGACGGTGCGGCACATGGTCTCGAGCCCGAGGGTTCGATACGCCTCAGCGCGCACGGGGTCGTTGATCTTGGCGATCACCCGCGGGATGCCGAACACGTGCTTGCCGAGCTGCGCCGCCAGCGCATTGCGATTGTCGCCCTCGGTGAGCGCCATCAGCAGATCGGCCATCTCGGCCCCGGCACCGCGCAGGATGTCCTCGTCCGCCCCGCTGCCGCGCGCCGTGACGCCGCCGAAGGTCGCCGGCAGGCGATTGAACGCGCGCTGCTCGGTGTCGATCACGGTCACGTGGTCGCCGCGCTTGTCGAGCTCAGCAGCGGTCCGCGCCCCGACGCGGCCGCAGCCGATGATGATCACCCTCATGGCGTGTGTGCCAGGTCCTCCGTTTCGGCGCGCAGGCACCAGACGGGGCTGGTGGAATTGCGCATGACGTACGGGACAGTGCGCCCGGCGTCCCACCCCCCGCCGAAGCGCTTCTTATAGCGTAGCCCCATCACGATCAGGTCGGCGCGCTGTTCCACGGCATCGTCCACGATGGCGGCTCCGGCCGCCCGAGCCTGCGCGATGCTGGTGCGCACCTGCACCTCCCGCTCGGCCAGGAATGCCTCCGCTCGCTCCAGGACGTCGTCGGCGAACACGATCGCCTTCGGATCCTCTGCGTCAAGCTGCCGCTCGAACGGCACCTCGATCACATGAAGAAGGGATGCCTGTCCGCTCGTGCCGCCGAGCAGCAGCGCGGTGAGGCGTACGGCGGCGTCATCGGCCTCGGTTCCGGCGAGGGGCACCAAGATTCGCTCGAACGAGAGGAGTGGCGCACGCTTGTCGGGCCGGCGTCCAAAGATCATCGACCGATATCCTACGGCCCGTCCCGGGACTCGGGAACGACGACGCTGCCGCTGACGATGAACTCGTCGCTGATCGTGTCGTCGGCACGCACGGCCAGCTCGCCTGCCGGCAGGGCCTCGCGGTTGAGCAGCGCGCAGTCGGCCGGATAGGTCGGCTGCGGTTCGCCACCGTCGCCGCGCGGCGTGTTTTCGCGCGCCAGGATCTGGAGCTCCCCGTCGACCAGGGAGGCGGAGTCGAGGTCGAGCCGCCAGCCGCTGGTGGGTCGCTCCCCGAGGTAGACGCAGACGAGCGCCTGGGTCGCGAAGTCGACGCCTTCCGGCAGCGCCGCGACCAGCTCGGCGCCGGTGGCCGCATCAAAGGCGATCGCGATGGCGGCCACCGGTCGCTCGAGCGGCTCGACCTCGACATCGCGCAGGACGAGCCGCGGCAGGCCACTGGCGCTGGCGCTGGCCGGCGGGCCGGGCGCGGCGCAGGCAACGAGCAGCAGCGCAAGCGCGAGCGGTCGCATCGGTCTAGCGTCCGTAACTCAGGCGCTCCACGAGACGAGGTGGTAGCCCGGCCTCGCGCATCAACACCTGGGTGCGGGCGACGTCGTAGGTGACCCGCCGGAACTCGGCCGTGCCGGTCTCGGTATCGAGGACGAGGTACGAGGCTGCCGGGTTGCCGTCACGCGGCTGCCCCACGCTGCCGGGATTGACGAGCGCGCGCCCCGTGCTCAGCTGAATCGGCGCGTCAGGAAGGGCGGGCACGATCTCCACGCGACCATCCTCCGCGCTGAAGATCACGGGTACGTGGGTGTGGCCGTGGAGGCACAGCCGCGTGTCGAACGCGGCCAGGTTGTCCGCCGCCACGCCAGGGGTGGTGACGTACTCCCAGGTCGGATCACGCGGTGAGCCGTGGACGGCGGTAAGGTCGCCGTCGCGCCGAATCTGGGGCAGCGCGGCCAGGTACGCGCGCGCGTTATCGTCGATCACCGCACCGGTCCACTCGATTGCCATTGCCGCATCCGGGTTGAACCAGCTGACGTCAACCGCGCCGATCGCCGCGCCGTCGTGGTTGCCCATCACGCTGCGGGCGCCCAGCTCCTGGAGCGCCCGAATCACCTCGTTCGGCTGCGGCCCGTAGCCGACGATGTCGCCCAGGACCCACGTCTCGTCGACGGCGGGGAGGTCCTCACGCACCGCGTCGAGCGCGGCGAGGTTGGCATGGATGTCCGACAGGACGGCGAGGCGCATGGGCCTCCGAGTATACCGACGGCTCCAGGTGAGTCGTCGAGTGACGCTGGTGTCGGCGTTGTCGCGGCCGTGTTCCGGGGACCCAATTCCCACGACCGGGGACCTAACGCCGCACGTCGCGAGACCGAGGTGACGCTGAGCCCATATCGCTCCCTGAGTGGGCATTGATGCCGATCAGGAGGCCGACAGTGAGTTAGGGCCCCGAGCGGGGTAGGTAACGTCGTGCTGCGGCGGTGACGCCGTCAGCCGAGCGGGTGGCGTCCCGGCTGGCCCGGGCGGCGCGGGAACGCAGGCGGCGTGGCACGCTCCTTGATCACCACGACGAAGCGGTGGCCGCCGAGCGCCGGCAGTCCGGGGTCGACCAGCCGCAGCGGGCCGCCGCCCAGCTGCGTCAACGCCGCCTGGCCGCGGCGCACCTCCTCGGTAGATTCGGTACGTGGTCCCTTCCAGGCCAGCAG
>DASQFY010000141.1:0-5713 GCA_035632895.1 Candidatus Dormiibacterota bacterium | reverse complement strand
CAGGCATCAGCGGTTCGCCGCGCGCAGGCTTCCGCTCAGCTCATCGTTCAGCGGGTCGAACAGCGCGCACTGGAGCGCATGATCGCCGCTGTTCCAACCATCCAAGGTCGGCGCGAACTGATAGAGATCGTATCGAGAGGTCTCGTAGGCCAGGCCGACGTACGCCTCGAAGGCGGGCAGGCAGTTCGCGACCGTGAAGTCGGTGAGTGCCTCGTCGCTCGGGAACGCGCCAGCGGGCATGTCGCCTACGAACATCATCTCGAACTGGTGCGGCTCGTTGCAGCGCTTCGCGTCTACCTCGCCGATCTCCTCGGCCTCCCGGTCTCGGAGGTTGAAGCAATCGCCGGCGCGCAGGTCCGTGATGGCGAGGTTGCCGCCCCGACTGATCGCGCCACTGTCGTCACGCCCGGCGGAGAACGCGAAGCCAGCGATGGCGACGACCGCGACCACGATCACCCAGCCGAATCGGCGAACCACGCCACCCAGCCAGCCCGGCCCTCGCGCAGCCGGTGCGGCGGGCACGGCGTCGGTCGTGGCCGGCTCGCTCGGATCGGGCGTTGCACCGCGGGCCAGGCCGCATTTCGAGCAGCTGACCACGGCGGCGTCATTGGACTCATAGCAGCGCAGGCAGACCCAGCGTCCCATGGCCGCACCATCGCACGGGCGCGGAGCGACCCGCAATGGGACCACGTACTGGGACCTTGGGGGTAGGAGAAGGCCCCTCCGAAGAGGGGCCTTCCTTTGCTGCCGGATTCGCTAACCGCAAGGGCATCTTTCACGCACGGTTTCCCGCACTACCCTTACCCAAACCTACCCATGGCCTTGCGATCAGTGGTGAATCGCTGTGCGAACAGCGAACACACGATAGACCACCTGTTCGGTCCGGTCAACGGTTTGGACACGAAGATTCCTTTACATTTCAGAGCGGTCGCACCAGCGTTCAGCCCTGCGGAATGCCCTCCTCGGACCCCGCCTGGATGGTGATCGACTCGATGATGACCGCGTCGAGCGGTACTCCACGGGCGCCGTTGGTGGGCACCTGCCCGATGGCGTCGACAACCTCGGTCCCGGCGATCACCATGCCGAAGATCGTGTAGAGCCGGTCGAGCTGGTCGTCCAGGTCTGCCAGGTTGATGAAGAACTGGCTCCCGTTGGTATCCGGTGCGGCGGCATTCGCCATCGAGACGACATAGGGATCGTAGCTGAGGCCCTCGAAGGGTGGCTCGATCGCGAACCGATACCCGGGCCCGCCCTGCCCCAGACCGTCGAAGTCGCCGCGGTTTGCCTTCGTCTGCGGGTCACCGACCTGCGCGACGAAGCCGGCTATGACCCGGTGGAAGCTGATTCCGTCGTAGTAGCCGCACCTGGCCAGGGCCACGAAGTTGGCGGTTGCGATCGGCGCCGCCTCGCCGTACAGCTCCATGGTCAGCGCGCCCTTGTTGGTCACCAGCACCGCGTGGTCGGCATCAACCAGGATGGATGCCGCCTGGTCGGCGGTGGGGGCTCCGGTGGGGCACGCTGGACGTGGCGTCGGCTCCGTCCCGCCCGAGCACGCAGCCAGGATCGCGGCGAGCGCGACAGCGCCGGCCACGATGCGCATCGGTCTGGTGGGAGTCATCGGTCCAGGCCCCCGAGCTTCGCTTCGAACAGGCGACGAGCATACGAGACCGGCATCAGCCCCGCGTAGATGAGCGTGTCATGGAAGAACTTGAGGTTGAAGGCGGGACCCATGCGACGCTGCACCCGTTCCCTGAGCTGATCGATCATGTGCCGTCCGTACAGGTAGCTGAGCTGGTAGGTGGGCGTGCTGGTATAGCGCTTCACCTCTGCCAGGGCGGCGGGACGCTCGAAGCCGGTGTGCTCGACCAGGAAGTCGACGCCCTCGTCAAAGCTCACCTGCCCGCGATGCAGCTTGACGTCCAGGATGATGCGGGCCGCACGCCAGATGACGTCGGTGTGCTGGATGTACCGATGTGTCGGCGTGTCGTCGAAGCCGAGCTCCTTCATCAGCCGCTCCCCGTAAAAGGCCCAGCCCTCGGCGAACTCGGCCGGCGACTGCACAAGGAGGCGGACCAGGCTCGGGTTGCTGATCGCCGCCGAGAGCTGGAGATGGTGGCCCGGGTACGCCTCATGCACGCTCGTGTTGCTGATCGCCGCGTAGTTGTGCTCCCTCCACATCTCGGGCGTGGCCGGCGGCGTGACGATGTACGTCCCGGTCGGCTCGGGGTCGAAGCGTGCCGGCTCGTAGTAGGCGGCGAATGGGGTCAGGTGGCGGCTGAACGACGGCGTCTCGGTGACGCGGAGCCGGTCGTGGGTCGGGAGGGTGGCCAGGTCATGCTCGACCACGAAGGCTCGCGCGCGATCCATCGCCTGGCGGTAGGCGTCGAGCGCCTCGGGGAAGCTTGCCGGGTGGTCGCCCTTGACCAGCTCGCCGACCTCGGGAGCGGAGAGAGTCGGGTCGATCTCGGTGCAGACGGCGTCGCGCGCCGCGTGCGACTCGGCCAGGATCTGCTCGCCCACAGCGAGGATCTCGTCGCCGTCCGCCTCCAGCGCGCGCAGGCCGAGAAGGACCTCGAAGCCGTCGTGGCCCGCACGCCAGTCACCCTCGGCACGCGGCAGAACCTGCTCGGTCAGCCACGCGGCGTGCTCGTCGAGGGCGGTGCGAGTTGCTGCCACGGCCGCCTCGAGTCGGGCCTGCAGCGCCTGATCGGTCCGTTCAGAACGCGCCGCGGCAAGGATCGAGTCCAGGAAGGCCGGCAATCCGCGGGTGCCCTCCAGATCGATCTCGGTCCACAGCCGCACCGGCTCCTCCACCCGGCTGCGCGTCTCGGCCAGGTATTGCGGGCCGGCCTCGAGGCGCGCGGCGAGCGCCTCCAGGCGCTCCGGCAGCGGGGCGTAGTCACGCGTGAAGATCGGAAAGAGCGCGTCGCCGATGTGCTGGGCGCCGTTGCTCACCGCTCGCCAGCCACGGCGCTCCTCGAGCTCATGCAGGTCGAGCCGCGCCTCGTGGATGAGCAGGTCGCGGTCAAGGGCCCGATCGGCCGAGAGGGTCGAGGGGTCGAAACGCTCCATCTCTGCGACGGCGGCGCGGTGGAACGCCACCTCGGCCTCGACCTGTTCGCGCCCGCCGCCCGCCAGCCGATGGTCGTGCTCATGAATGCCGTGGTAGGTGCCGAGCTCGGGCTGAAGCGCCAGGCGGTCGCGGAACCAGCGGTCGATGGTGCGGTCGAAGCGTGCGTCCGCGTCGGAGAGGCTATCGGTCATCGAGTCATGAGGCCTGCGCGAAGCTCTGCTGCAGGAAGCCCAGCACCCAGTCCCGGTACTCGGCCGCGCACGTTCCGATGGGGCCGCCGTGGCCTGCATCGGCGCAGGTGTGGAAATCAACCGTGGACCCGCCAGCCTCGGCCGCGCGGACCAGGTCGTCGCCATCGCCAGGGCCAATCTGGTCATCCCGCCCGCCGACGATGACGAGCAGCGGTCGAGCGCCGTAGCGACCAATCACCTGGATTGGATCCACGGCACTCATGTCCTGGCCGGTCCGGATCAGGCCGCCGAGCAGGATCGACCACGCTCCCGGCACGGCCAACGGGTAGCCGGCGCGCTCGAGGCGAGCCTGGAGCGCGTTCGCCAGCGTGGCGTGGGTCGAATCCAGGATGAGCGCGTCGACGCGAGGGTCGCGCACCCCGACGTTGGCGACAGTGGCGCCCCCCATCGAGGAGCCGAGGAGCGCGATGCCGGACGGCGCCTTAGTCGCGACCAACCAGTCGATGACGGCTCGCAGATCGTCCTGCTCCGCGACGCCGACCGTGGACTGCTCCCCGCCGCTCTGTCCGTGGTTGCGGAAGTCGAACAGCACCAGGTTGTATTCGGCGTGGAGCGGCTCCGCATAGCCGAGCATCCCGCTCTTGTTGCTGCCGTGGCCGTGCGCCAGCACGACAGTCGGCCCAGTCGGGCCGATGGGCTGGGCCGCCGGCACGTACCATCCGGCGATCCGCGTTCCATCGAGGGCGGTGAGCTCTATGCCCGCGGCGGGGCCTTGCGCGGGGCAGTGCTCCGGCTCCGGCGCCTGGACCAGCGCCGCGTCGCCGGTCGGGTCGTAGTTGATCGCCTCGTACTCCCAGCCGTAGGCACTGGCCGGAGTGCGGCAGTCGGTTGACGGCGCCCGCGGTTCCACCAGCTGGCTGGATCCCTCGTAGCCGACGTACCCCAGGTAGGCCAGCAGCGCCACCAGCATCGCGGCGAAGAGGAAGGAGACCCAGCGCCAGATCCTGGCTCGCCGGGCCGTGCTCGGATCCTCGGGCGGCTCATATGGCACGGCTGGGAGTATACGGTTCGCGCCCTGTTCGACCGTCCCCTACAATCGGTGGCCTCGACGACGCGCCCCGAGCCGGCGCGTCGCATTGCGTCCGAGGCAGCATGGTCAGCAAGAAGGTCAGCAAGCCCGCGATCCAGCCCGCCCGGCAGGCCACCGCTCCGACGCGTCATCGGTCGCACTCCCTCGCACCCGAGCACGTCGGCGAGGCAGGCAGCGCGGCCGTGCTGGCGATGGCCGTCCTGGGGCTGGCCGTCTTCATCGCGGCGGTCGCGATGATCGCCTCTGGGCTGACGATTGCCGGACGCTACGCGGACTCGCCGCCCCCCAACGTCGGGGAGCTCGGCCTGGGCCAGGTGCTCGGCGGGGTTGGCCTGCTGGTGCTGGGCGTGGCGCAGGTCGGGAGCGCGCTCGCGGTTCTGGCTGACGTGCGCGGCAGCCGCCGGATCGCGGCGGTGATCGCCGGCTTGACCGCGCTCCTCTCAGCCGCGGGTGTCCTGCTGGTAATGAGCCAGCCGATCAGCGACACCATCCTCGCCTCGGCGCTGGCCGTGACCACACTCGTCTTCGGGGTCGCCGCGATCGTCCTCGGCCGACCGCGCGTCTAGATCGTCTCGGGGTACCGATGGCCGGCTCGGCCCACGGCCCAGCGCTCCTGCTGGCGCTTGCCGGCCTGGTCCTGGTGCTTCTCTGTGCCGCGGGGGTCGCTGCGGGGCTCCTCTTCGCGGAGCGGCTCCACGCCCTGCTGCCGCCGGTCGCCATCGACGCGGCGGCGGTGGGTGGCGCCACGGTCGCCCTCGGGGGAGCGGCCGGCCTGCTGGCCGCGGTCCACCTTACGTCTGCGCTCGCTCTGTGGCGCGGCGTGCGTCAGGCGGCGGTGCCGGCGATCGTCCTGTCCGCCACGATGTCGGTGGTTGCGCTGGGCTGGGCGGTTGCCGCGTTGGTCAGCTCTGTATCGGGCAGCGGGCCATTGGTCATCGTGCTGCCGGCCGGCATCTGCCTCGTGCTGGTGGCGGTTGGCTACGCGTGGGCGATGGGTGTCCTCATCGGGCTCAGGCGGAGGGCCCAGCCGGACTGAGAGCCCACCAGTCCCTGCTATACTCCGCCCCCGTCACCCCCCGCGGGCCCGTGGTGTAGTGGCCAAACATGCCAGCCTGTCACGCTGGAGATCGCCGGTTCGAATCCGGTCGGGCCCGCCACCACGTCCTTACTCGCCAGGCGAGCAAGGCAGCAGGTCGTCGTCTGCGCCGAGAGAGCGGCGGGACGACGGGCCCGATCCCTGCCGCCATCGTTGCGCCAGCGCACCGGCAAAGTCGGCGATCCGGCACCGCATGCGCGGTTTGAACTCACGCAGCCTCGCAGCCGCGCTTCGAGCATGAGTAGAAAGTCCTATTAGAGTCC
>DASQFY010000140.1:0-1906 GCA_035632895.1 Candidatus Dormiibacterota bacterium | reverse complement strand
GGATTCCAGCCCTACACATGACCGTGGCACTCTTCCTGCACCTACTCCGCCACGCCCACGACCAGCGATCGTCCGCGAACCCCAGACCCTTTAAGATCACGACGGTCGAAGTCACCAGCGCGTCCACCCGACGGCCGGTGAGGGTCCGGCCCACGTCTCAGCAGGTAGACGGCCAGCCGCGCCACCTCCGGCCTCTGGTTTGCGCCTGACTTCGTGATAGAGATCCGGGCTTGGATCAGACAACATCGGATGGGTCCTCCGAGTCATCGTGGAGGATTGGATCATGTTGGATGGGGAGCGTCCTGCCGGTCGCGGTGGGCGGCGTGCGAAGCGGTTCTTGACGGTTACGCAGAAGTACGAGATCTGGTTGCAGCTGGTCCGCCAGGAGGTCACGGTCGCCGAGGCCGCGGCGGCCCAGCAGGTGGACCGCTCGACCATCATGCGGATCAAGACGGTCGCCAAGGACGGTGCGATGGCGGCCCTGGCGGCCTCGAAGCCCGGGGTCGCGGCGGCGAAACGCGACTACGAGCTGGAGGCGGCGAAGGCCGAGGTCGCGCGGTTGTCCGAGACGGTCAAGGAGATGGCCGTGAAGTTGATGTTGATCGAGGGAAAAGGGAGTTGGGGCTGAGTGGCCGGGTCCCCGCGCGTGTCGATGCGGCCACCAAGGCGGGGCTGCTGGACCTGCTCGATGCCGCCGTCGCGCAGGGCTGGACCGTGCGCGCAGCATGTCGTCTCCTCGAGCTCGGCGAGATCCGGGCGCATCGCTGGCGGACCCGGCGCACCCTGGGGCGCCTGGCCGACACGGTCGGTGGTGGGGGCGCGGTGCACGGCCTGCTCGATGAGGAAGTGGCCGCGATCGTGGCGTTGTTCGAGGAGTGGGGCGAGGTCGACCGCTCCCATCGCCGGTTGGCGCACCGGGGGTCCTACCTGGGTCGGTTCTGGGTCTCGCCGTCGAGTGTGCGACGGGTGTTGTTCTTGCACGACAAGCACTTTCGGCCCCGTCCCCGTCCGGGGACGTCGAGGCGGCGGCGGTTCCCGGACTGGGTCACCTACACCCCGAACTCGATTTGGATCTACGACACGACTCATTTCCCGAGGGCGGGGATGGCGGTGTTGATCATCGAGGATCTGGTGTCCCGGAAATGGATCACCGAGGTGGTCTCGGCCGAGGAAACCCACACCCAGGTCGAGGTCGCGTTCACCGCCGCCCTCGACGCCGAGGGCCTGTGGGAGGTCATCGAGGCCCACCAGGGCGCCGCCGGCGACGACGACGACGCCGCCGACGCCGCCGACAGCGAGGTCGAGGTCGAACCGGTGCTGCTGGCGATGTCGGACAACGGACCCCAGATGCGCCACGGCACCACCCGCGAGTTCCTTGCCCTGTGCGCCGTCGTGCAGCACTTCGGTCGTCCCGGCACCCCGACCGACCAGGCCTGGATCGAATCGCTCAACGGCCACCTCAAGGCCGAATACCCGCACCTGCTCGCGATCACCGACCCGGCCACCCTGCGGATCGAGATCGCCGCTGCCCGCGGCGACTACAACGGGGTCCGGCTGCATTCCGGGATCGGCTACGTCACCCCCAACGACGAACACGAAGGCCGCGGCCCGGCCATCCGCGCCGCCCGACGAGAAGGGATGGAACACGCCCGCCGCACCCGCCTTGCCCGGCACCGTCAGGCACGGCACACTCGATCAAACCAGGACCCCGACGATGTTGGCTAATACAACGCGATCTTGTATCGAAGAGTCAGACACAGGTCAGTTTTGGCCATTCCAGTGGACCCAGCTCATTGCTTTGGATACCCGGGCTCACGCAGGTACCCGCATCGTTGACAAGTAGCGCGCATGAGCCATAACCGAGCACTCGATCGGCGGCATGTGCGGACGTTCTCGATACCAGCCG
>DASQFY010000139.1:0-14284 GCA_035632895.1 Candidatus Dormiibacterota bacterium | reverse complement strand
GCGTCGATGTGACCAGGCCGCCCAGGATGACGACCGCCAGAGGATGCTCGATCTCATGGCCCGGGATGCTGCCGGCGATCACGAGGGGCACCAGCGCCAGTCCGGTCGCGAGGGCGGTCATCAGGATCGGTGACAGCCGTTCCCGCGCTCCGCGCAGGACGAGCGCGTGGCCGAAGGTCTCCCCCTCGTAGCGCTCGAGGTGCTGGAAGTGATTGATCATCATGATCCCGTTACGCGCGGCGATGCCGAGCACGGTGAAGAAGCCGACCAGCGAGCCAAGCGAGATGACGCCCCCGCCCAGGTAGGCCGCGAGCACCCCACCCACCAGCGCCGAGGGAAGCGTCAGGAAGGAGAGCATGGCGAGCCGGGTGCTGCCGTATGACGCCTGCAGCAGGAGGAAGACGGCGATCGCGGCCAGGATCCCAAAGAGGAACAGGCGGTTCTGGGCGGCTTCCCGCTCCTGGAACTCCCCGAGCATCTCGGCATGGTGCTCGAGCGGGAAGCTGATCCCCGCGAGGGCTTGCTCGACATCGCGCACCACGGCCCCGAGATCCCGTCCGCTCACGTTGGCCTCGACCGCGATACGCCTGGCCAGGCCCTCGTGGCTGATGCTGTTCGGCGTCGGCGCCACCCGCACGTCCGCCACGTCTCCGAGGCGGACATGATCGCCGCTGGGCGTGTCGAGGAGCAGCTCCTCGATGCTGGTCAGGCTCTGCCGCGTCTCCGGCGTGCTCCACACCTGAACGTCGTACGCCTTGCCCTGGTAGAAGATGTCGCCGACCTCTTCGCCGGCGAGCAGGACGCCAGCCGCCCTGCGGACGTCCCCGGGCTTGAGCCCGTACTGCTGGGCCTTGGCGAGGTCGACGCGGACCTCCACCTGGGGGATATCGACCAGGTCGAGCTCGGTATGCAGGTCGATGATGCCCTCGATCTCGCCAACGGCCGCTTCCACCTCCTCCGCCTTGCCGCGCAGCACGTCGAGGTCCGGACCGTAGATGCGGATGACGATGGCCTCACTTGATCCGGTGAGGACCTCCCGGATTCGCTCCTTGAGATAGGTCTGCACGTCGCGACGGATGCCCGGATAGCCGGCCACCACCTCCTGGACGGAGGCCAGGGTGGCGTCGTAGTCGACGTCGGGCGAAACGCTGATCCAGTTCTCTCCGAAGTAGATGCCGTACACCTCGTCGGCGTTGAAGGCCTGCCCGATGTGGGATCCGCAGTTCTGGACGCCCGGAATGGTCCGCAGCTCGACGCACGCCCGAGTCGAGATTCGCACCTCTTCATCGGCGGAGGTGCTGGGCTCGGTTACCCAGTGCATCAGGAAGTCGCGCTCCTTGAAGTCGGGTAGCAGCGACTGCCCGAGCTGCGGATAGACCAGCGCACCGGCGACCGCGATCACGCCCACGGCCAGGTATGCCGGCCGCGCGCTGCGGATGATCGGTGTCAGGAGTGCTTCATAGCCCCGCTGCAGCCAGCGGGCAACGGGCGACTCGCGGCGCTCGATGGGCGCGTTGCGCAGCAGAATCAGCGCCATCGCCGGCGTGACGGTCAGCGCCACGAGCAGCGAGGCGAGCACCGCGAGACCATAGGAGATGACGAGCGGCTGGAAGAAGGCGCCCGACAGGCCCTCGACGAAGAAGACCGGCATCACGGCCACGACATCGATCAGCGTGGCGTAGATGATCGCGCTGCGGACCTCGAGCGAGGACTCGAGGATGATCGACGCGGTGGACCTCGTGCTCTTCTCCCGGCGATGCTGACGGATGCGACGCACGATGTTCTCGATATCGATGATGGCGTCGTCGACCACCACCCCGACCGAGATGACCAATCCGGCCAGCACCATGGTGTTGATCGTCGTCCCGCGGACGGACAGGACGAGCGCGGCCGCCATGAGGGAGAGCGGGATCGCGACGAGGCTGATCAGCGCGGTGCGCCAGTCAAAGAGGAAACCCATGAGCACCAGGAAGACGAGCAGGCTGCCCAGCAGCAGAGCGTTCGTCAGGTTGCCCAGCGCCGCCTCGATGAAGGTCGCCGGTCGGAAGAGGGTCGAGTCGATCTCGATGCCGCTGAGTCCCGGTCGAAGGTCGTCGAGGGCCGCCTCGACTCCTCGCGTCACCTCCAGGTTGTTGGCCCATGGGAACTTCTCGACGATGAGCATGAGGCCGGGGCCGTCGTTGATGACGGCGTCACCGAGCAGCGCCTGGTGGTCGGTCACCAGCTCGGCGACGTCACTCAGACGAACCAGTTGCCCATCTGGACCATCCATGGTCGCGTCCTTGAGGTCCTCCGGCCGGATGACCGATGAGACATGGGCGATGGTCAGACGCTCGGTGGGGGTGTCGATGAAGCCGCCGGTGCCGATCACGCTCGAACCCGAGAAGCGCAGGATCCCCTCGTCCAGCGCCTGCGCGGTGGCCTCCATGACGTCGTCCAGCGAGACGCCGAACGCCGCCATCTGTTCCGGCACGACCTGGATCTGCCGCATCTCGAGGCGTTCGCCCCAGATCGCCACGTTCGCGACGCCCGGCACGGCCAGCAGGCGGGCCCTGATATTCCAATAGGCGATCATCGACATGTCGATGACCGACAGCTCGTCGGACGAGAGCCCAATCTTCATGACCCGGCTGGTCGCCGACAGCGGTGGCATCATGAACGGTGGGGCCGCCCACGTCGGCAGGGTCGGCGTGATCTGAGCGACGCGCTCCTGCACCAGCTGTCGCGCCAGCAGCAGGTCGAATCCAGGCTCGAAAATCATCTCGATCGACGACAGTCCGGGGACGGACTTCGACCGAAGGATGTCGAGGCCTTCCACGCCGTTGAGGGCCTGCTCTAGGGGAATCGTGACCAGGCCCTCGACCTCCGCTGCGGACAGCCCGGTCGAGAGCGTCTGGATCTCGACACGCGGCGGAGCGAACTCGGGGAAGACGTCCACCGGCATGTCGCGCAGCTGCCCGACGCCGAAGAACATCATCGCGGCGCCGAGTCCAACAACGATGAACCGGAAGCGCAGGCTGGAGCCGACGATACGACGCAGGATCATGGCTGGTGGACCCCCTCCATCAATGACCGCCGCCAACGCCGGTCTCGGCACCGTACAGCTCGGCGGCTCCGACCGTCACGACCTCCGTGCCGGCGCCCGGGCCATCGGTCAGGACCGCGTTGCCGCCATCGACAAAGTCGACGGTGATCGCGTGCCGGACAAAGACCAGCGGCTCTGTGGTCGTGTACGCCCACGTATTTCCCTGCGCGTCGTAGACGACGGCAGCGAAGGACACGCCAGCCCGTGGCTCCCCCGCACGCGTCTCGTCGCGCACGGGCTCCGTCTCGATCCCAAGCCGAACCGCCGCCCTCTCCGAGAGGGTGATGCGGGCCAGCTCCGTGCCGTCGATCGGCTCGATCTTGATCGCTTCCTCGGTCGCAGCCTCCACCGTCGGCTGCCCACAGCCAGCGAGCAGCATGCCGGCCAGGATCAGGACGAGCGCGATCCCCCGCCTTGGGCGCGGCATCAGCCGGCACCCACGGCCTGAGGCTCGCTCGGCTGCGAGACCTCGATCTCGATCGCCGTCTTCTCGGCTTCGGCGCTCGGCCCGGAGTGCAGGTACACGGCTGGGAGCAGGAACAGGGTCAGCAGCGTCGAGGTCACCAGGCCTCCCAGGATCACGACTGCCATGGGGCCGAGGATCTCGTAGCCGGGGAGATCGCCGAGCACGACGAAGGGCACGAGCGCCAGTGCGGTGGCCAGCGCGGTGGTGACGATCGGTCCGAGGCGCTCGCGTGCACCGCGCAGGATGAGGTTCGGGCTTTTCACCTCCCCGGTCTCCAGCTCGAGGCTGCGGTAGTGAGCGATCAACATGATCCCGTTCCGAGCTGCGATGCCAAGAACCGCCAGGAAGCCTGCCAGCGATCCGAGCGAGAGGCCGCCGGTAAGGAACGATGCCAGGGCGCCGCCAACCAGCGCGACCGGCAGGGTCAGGAAGGCGAGGCCCGCCAGCCGCCAGCTGCCAAAGGCCGCCTGCAGCAGGAGGAAGATTCCTGCCGCTGCCGCCGCGGCAAGGCCCAGCACTCGGAAGAGCTCAGCCTGCCGCTCGGCCGAGTCGGCAAGGACCTCTGCACGGTATTCGAGGGGAAACTCCAGCGTCTGGAGGCCGCTCTGAACGTCGCGCAGCACCGAATCGAGATCCCGCCCCGCCAGGCTGGCGGTGACGTCGATGTATCGATGCACGCGGTCGTGCTTGATGACTGATGGCGTCGGCGCGATCCGCACGTCGGCCACGTCGCCAAGGCGCACCAGGTTGCCGCTGGCGGTGTCGATGAGAAGCTCTCGGACGCTATCCACGCCCGTGCGGAGCTCGGGCACGCCCCAGACGACGACCTCGAAGACCTTCTGCTCCTCGAACAGAAGGCCGACCTCGATGCCGGACAGCAGCGTAGCGGCCGCTCGACGGACCTCACCCGGCTTGACCTGGGCCCGTGCGGCAGCTTCTAGGTCGACCTCGATTCTCAGCGCCGCTTCCTCGATCACGGCTTGGGCACTGGCGCCGGCAACACCATCGATCCCCGAGATGAGCTGCGCAACCTCGTCCGCCTTGCCGCGTAGAGCCTCGAGCTCCTTGCCATATACGCGGACGACAATGTCGTGCTGCGGGGCCGCGAGCACCTGGCTGATTCGTTCCCCTTCGTAGGTCGAGATGGCGCCCCCGGCGCTCGGATAGCCGGCGACGACCCCCTGGATGGAGGCCAGCGTCGCGTCGTAGTCAGCGGCGGGATCGATGCTGATCCACAGCTCTCCCGAGTTGATGCTGACCACCTGGTCGGAGGTCACCGCACGCCCGATGTGCGCGCCGACGTTGCGGACACCGGTGATCGCGCGCAGCTCCTGGCTCGCCTGGGTCACGACCCGATTCATCTCTGTGTGGGAGGTGCCGGGTGGGCCGTCCCAATGGATAAGGAGGTCCCGATCCTTGAACGTGGGCAGCACCGACTGCCCGAGCTGCGGTGTCATCCCGATGGCGACCAGCACGATGACCCCGATGGTGACGGCGCCGGCGGTGAGGAACGCCGGGCGCGGCCGGTTGATGACCCACGAGAGCACCGCGTGGTATCGGCTCTGGAGCCAACGCAGCGGAGGCGACTCGCGCCGCGCGACCGGCGCGCTTGGAAGGAGGATCAGGCCCAGCGCGACGCTGACGGACAGCGCCACAACGGTGGACGTCAGGACCGCGAGCGCGAACGCGATCACCAGCGGTGGCAGGAACGCGCCTGCGGCACCACCGATGAAGACGACCGGCAGGACGGCGAGCAGGATGATCAGCGTCGCGTAGGCAACCGCGCTCCGCCCTTCGATCGTGGCCTCCAGGATGACCGATGCCATCGGCTTGCCCTGGTCCTCGGGCAGAGGCACCCGCAGGCGCCGCACGATGCTGTCGATGCCGATCACCGAGTCGTCGACGATGACTCCGATGGCAAGCGCGAAGCCCGCCACGACGATGGCGTTGATGGTGGCGCCCATCAGATAGAGGACAACCCCTCCCGCGGCAAGGGACAATGGGATCGCGACGAGGCAGATCACGAGAGCACGCCAGCTGAACAGCAGGGTGCCTAGCGTCAGAGCCATCAGCGCGAAGGCGATGACCAGTGCGATGGCCAGATTGCCGATGGCGGTCTCGATGAAGGTCGCCGGACGGAAGATGGTGGGGTCGATCTCGATGCCCGAGAGACCTGGACGGAGCACCTCGAGGGCCTCGTCGATGCTGCGCGTCACCTCGAGCGTGTTGGCCTCGGGGAACTTCTCGATGACCAGGAGCAGGCCGGGGCCATCGTTGACGACGGCGTCGCCGATGAGTGGCTGATGGTCCTCGACCACATTGGCGACGTCGCCAAGGGTCAGGCCGGCGGCCTCGCCCCCCACCTCGCCCGCGTCATCGGGCTCGATCGGTACGCGGGCCAGCTCCCCGGCCGTCGTGATCGGTGAGATGTGCTGGACGGATAGGCGCTGGTTGGGAGTGTCGATGAATCCGCCGGTACCGGGGGTGGACGCACTCAGGTAGGTGAGCGGCGAGAACCAGAGGGCGTTCCCGGTGGTCTCGACGACCTGCAACAGGGAGACGCCTGCGGCTCGCAGCCGCTCCGGATCCACCTGCACCTGGAGCTGGCGTTCGCGCTGTCCCCAGATCGCGACGTTCGCCACCCCGGGCACGCCCATCAAGCGTGGCCGGATCGTCCAGCGAGCGAGCACGGACATGTCGATCAGCGAGAGCTCGTCGGAAGTGAGCCCGACCATCATCACGCGGCTGGTCGACGACAGGGGCTGCAGCATGATGGGCGGCTTCGACACGTTGGGCAATGCGTGCGCCTGCGTCAGGCGTTCGGCCACCATCTGGCGGGCGCGGATGACATCAGTGCCGGGCTCGAAGATGAGCACGATCGAAGACAGGCCGGCGACCGATTCGGACTGAATCGAATCGAGCCACGCCACCCCGTTCAGGAGGTCCGCCTCCAGCGGAACGGTGATCAGCTGCTCCACTTCCTCCGCGGACAGGCCAAGGGCCTCGGTCTGCACCTCCACAAATGGCGGCGTGAACTCGGGGACCACGTCGACCGGCACGTTGGGGAGCTGCATGAAGCCGAACAGCAGCATGGCTGCGGCAAGACCAAGTACCAGGAGCCGGAACTTCAGGCTCCATCCCACGATCGCCCGCATCATTGCTGGAATCCTCCCTGTCGTGTCATCGGCCTAGATTCCCCTCTCGAGCCCCTTCGTGGGCATCGTCTTCGTCGTCACCTTGGTCATCCTCGCCGTAGCCCTCGAAATCTTCGTCGTCGTCCTCGTCGTCGTCCTCAATCGCTGCCGCGACGGCGCCCAAGGTCCGTTCGTCAGGAATCGGCTCCCCGACTCCGGGGTCCGCTCGCTGCGGGCCAAGGGATCCCACGCCGGTGAGCGGCGCCACGATCAAGATCGCGGCGGCCATGCCGATCGCCGCCAGACGGGTCAGGATCGGTTGACGCCGCCCCCTGCGAGGCAAGAGAACGAGGGCTGAATGGTCGTGCGCAGCGCGCGTTGCGAGCCGGATGCGGTCGTGCAGGTCAAGGCGGGGGGTGCCGGCCGCCCGGAGCTGAAAGGCCGCCCGAATGTCGGCGTCTGTGAACCGGGGCACCTTCGTCACTCGGTTTCCAATCCCTCGACCACCGAAAGCCCGAGGTGGGCGCACTCGTCTGCATGAATCGATGCAGAAACGAGAAGTTCGGTTGGGAAAGGCAGCCGTTGGTGATCAAGCGCCGTCCGGCACAGGGTCCGCGCTTCCGGTCCCTTCGGTCGGCCGAGCTCGTCCGGTCAGCCGCTGAAGGACCGATGGGTGATCATCGTTCGCCGCCATCGCCTGCCTGAGGGCCATTCGTGCTTCGGACAGCCGCCACTTCGCGGTGCCAGCCGGAATCCCCAGGATTGTCGCGACAGAGGCGAGCGGACGATCATGCAGGTAGAAAAGCGCAAGGATCGCGCGCTGCTGGACGTGGAGCTGGTCGATTGCTCGGTTCAGGGCGTCGGAGTCAACGAGCCCGTCGAGCGAAGCATCCTCTGCCCATACAGGCTGGCCATCCGGGATCGACTCGATGGAGACGACGACCGCCCTGGGGCGCCGACGCATGCTCATCCGGCAGGTGTTCACGACGATCCGACTGAACCAGGCGTCGAAGCGATGCGCGTCGCGAAGGGACTTCAGGCTGCGCCAGGCCGCGACGAACGCCTCCTGCGTCGCGTCCTCGGCCTCTTCCGTATTGCCGAGGATTGCCCGGGCAAGGCGGAACGTCGGCATGAGCCGAAGCGCGACGAGCGCGTCGAACGCGCTTCCGTCGCCCAGCTTGGCACGCTCGACGAGGCTGACCTCGTCGCCCGAGCGCGCATCGACACGCGATACCACGGACCCACCCCCCTCGCAGTCGATCTGCGGGTGGACAAGAGATGATGCATCCCCCCTGTCCCCTCGTGTGGGGCCTCTCCGTGGCCGCCGGCGGAACCGATAAGTGCTGGTCCTGAAGCCTGAAATGCCGGCGTATCACGTGTTCGGTTGGCACGAGCAGAGCAGTGATGCTGAAGGCCACTGAATACCAAGCCGGAAGTACTATGTCAAGGAAAGTACTTTCGGCTGCGGTGCAGTGGCGCACCGGGCCACCCGCAGGCGGGTCCGATGGACCTCCGGGCGACGCATGCCGGCCGCCCCGGCCAGGCAGCACAGAAGGCCCGCCGGCCTGATCCGGGAGACGCCAGATCGGGCCATTTCACGCTCGGAAGAGGCTGGAGGCGACGACGGGAATCGAACCCGTGTACGCGGTTTTGCAGACCGCTCCCTGGCCACTCGGGCACGTCGCCGCCGCTGTCTCGCTGGCTGCCCCGCGAGGATTCGAACCTCGGTTCACGGATCCAAAGTCCGCTGTCCTGCCAGCTAGACGACGGGGCAACGATCCCGGTCGAGGCTAGCAGGTCACCCTCGGCAGGGCAGAAAAATGGAGCGGAAGACGGGACTCGAACCCGCGACCCTCACCTTGGCAAGGTGATGCTCTACCAACTGAGCCACTTCCGCCCGTAGACCGATTCTGCCACGTCAGCGGGGCTGGTGCCGAGGGTCAGAATCGAACTGACGACACCCGCCTCTTCAGGGCGGTGCTCTACCAACTGAGCTACCTCGGCGCCGATGTTGCTGAGGCGGATGTGATGCCTCTGCCGCGCGGACGCATCAGGCGGCGTTGAGAATACCGACCTCGCCTTGGCAGCGTCAACCGCACGCTGGTTCGGACTCCTGACAGCGTGGCTGTCTGGAACGCTCAAGCGAGGGAGTTTGGATCCTGTCCGAACTGGCCGGCCAGGCTGCGCAGCACGGCGATCCGCTCACTGAGCGGTGGGTGTGTGTCCCACATCGACTTGCTGCGATTCTCGAAGCTCTTGATCGGGTTCACGATGTAGAGGTGCTGGGTGGCGCGGTTCGCCACCTCGAGCACCTCGGGATCGTCGGCGATAGTGCGCAGCGCGCGTGCCAGGCCGATCGGGTTCCGGCTCAGCTCCACGGCACTCACGTCGGCCAGCGACTCGCGGCGGCGGCTGACCGCCAGCTGAACCATGCGCCCGATGATCGGCGCCACGATCGCGAGCACCAGGGCCACGACGAAGAGGATCGCGGCCAATCCCCCACCGCCGCCGCGGTCGCTGTCACTACCCCCGCGCCGCCCCCCGCCCCAGAAGGTGAACCGCAGGAACCAGTCGGCCAGCAGCGCGATGCTGCCCACCAGCACGCCGACCAGCAGCGTGAACCGGATGTCGTAGTTGCCGACGTGGCTCAACTCGTGCGCGATCACGCCCTGGAGCTGCTCGCGGTCCATCTTCTCGAGCAGGCCGGTCGTCGCGGCGATCGAGGCGTGCTTCGGATCGCGGCCGGTGGCGAACGCGTTCGGCGCGCTGTCGTTGATGACGTAGATCTTTGGCATCGGCAGGCCGCCGGCGATGCTCATCTCGGTGACCACGTTGACCAGCTGCTTGTACTGGTCCGGCGGATTGGCCATCGGCACCTCCTTGGCGCCAGACGAGAGCAGCACCAGCTGGTCGCCGCCGAAGTACGAGCCCACGCTCAAGACCGATGCCACGACCAGGGCCACCACCACGCCACCCCAGCCGAAGCCGCTGGCATAGCCGATGGCTGCGCCGAGCGCCGCCAGCACCAGCGCCACCACGAACACGAGGATCCACGAGTTGCGCCGGTTGCGGGCGATCTCGCGATAGAAGGTGGTCGGCGCCGGGCGCGCGGTCATCGCCGCTGCCGCGGTGGTGGTGCTATCGGGCTCAGGCCTGCGGTGGCGCGGCCTGCGGCGGTGGCTCGTCGCGCAGGTTCACGGTCGGGACGGCGGCGTCCGCCTCCTCGATCTGGAAGTAGTCGCGCTCGCGGAAGCCGAACGGGCCGGCGATGAGGACGTTCGGGAAGGTCTGGATCGCGGTGTTGAACTCCCGGACGGTGCTGTTGTAGTGCTGCCGGCTGAAGCCGATCTGATTCTCGGTGGTGGTCAGCTCTTCCTGGAGCTGCAGCACGTTCTGGTTCGCCTTGAGGTCCGGGTAATTCTCGACCAGGGCGAAGAGCTGGCGCAGCGCGCCGGTCAGGAAGTTCTCGGCCTGTGCGGCCTGGGCTGCGCCGCCCGGGCCGGCCTGCGCCGCGCTGACGGCGGCGCCACGGGCTTCGATGACCCGCGTCAGGGTCTCCTGCTCGAAGTCCATGTAGCCCTTCACGGCGTTGACCAGGTTCGGGATCAGGTCGTGCCGGCGCTTGAGCTGGACACTGATCTGGTTCCACGCCTCGTCGACCTGGTTGCGAAGGCGGACGAGGGCGTTGTAGACGACGATCAGGAAGATGACGACGAGGGCGAGGATCGCGAGGATGATCCAGACGGCTTCCATCAGGGTGCCCCACGTTGCGGAGTGGACGGGAGCATCGTACCAGCAGTGTGTCCTGGTAGGCGGTGAGGGAGCCCCGGACCTCAGGGGGTAACGGTCAAGGTCCCCACCATGCCAATCGCATAGTGCTCGTGGACGCTGCACCAGATCTGGTAGCTGCCTGGCTCGAGCCCCGTGACAGTGAACAGCGTCGACTCGCCGGGCCCTACCTCCCTGCTCGACGCGAGCGCCGCGCCCGGAGGACCCCGGGGCTTACGGAATCCGGTCCTGCTTTACGAGGGCGTGACGGTCAGCGTGCCCTTCATTCCGCCCGCCAGGTGGCCCTCGAAGGTGCACCAGAACTCGTAGCTTCCCGGTTCGAGGCCGTGGACCGTGAAGATCACCGACTGTCCGGGTTCCAGGACTGCGCTCTTGGCAAGCGGCGGGTCGCCCACCTCGGAAGCAATCAGCATGTTGTGGACGACATCGGCCTCCTGCATGTCGAGGAAGAAGACGACGGTCCCCGCCTGCGCCGTGAGCTGGTCCGGCGTGAAGCGCGGCCCTCCCGGGATCGCGATTGTGATGGCGTCCGATGGCACCTCGGCCGCCTCTTCCGTTGTCGCCTGAAGGGTCGGGATCGGCGTCGCGGTAGAGACCTGGCTGGTTGATGCCGATCCTGTGGAGGAACTGTCCGCCGGGGTCGCCGTTGGGGCGGCACAGCCACTCGCCAGCAGGACGGCCGTCAGGGCGCCAGCCAGCAGGGCCTTTCGCGCGCGGCGACCGCTGGTCGCCAGTCCGAGTTGCACGACGGATGGTCGCGTAATCCGACTCCTCCGTAGTCGAATGGTGGGCAGCCGAGAATAGCCTACTGCTGGACGCGAGCATGGGTTGGCCGGGGTCGCCTGCGCCATCCGATCCTCGCGGATCCCCGGCCGTCAACGTGTCCGGCACGGGCCCGACGACGCCCCAGAGCCTAGTGGACCTCGAAGTTGACTCGCATCCCTGGGCCGAGCTGAGACTCCATGTAGTGGCCCGAGAGGTTGCAGATTAGTACGTAGTGTCCGGGCTCAAGGTCGCTGGTCAACATCGCCCACTGGCCGGCGGGAATCGGCTCCGACCTGGCGACAATATCGAGCCCTCCTTCGACTACCTTTTCGCCCTCGAACGGCAACTCGGCAGCGTCCTTGTCGGTTCGGATTACCAGGAACTCATGCGGCAACTCGCCGGAGTTCTTTATGTCGAAGGTGACTTCGCCGCGAGGCGCGGTGGGCGTGCTGACGATGAGGTCCATCTCGCTCAATGAGACGGCGACGACTCCCTCCGGCAGCGACGGGCTGGCCGCGACGCTGTCGGTCGGCTCGCGAGTTGAGGACTCCAAGGATGGACTTGGTGTCCCTGCCCCGGTGCTGCAGGCGGCAAGCACCGCTGACACGACCAGGACCTGGGCGCTGCGGACAGGGCTGGGGCTTATGCTGAGTCCCGCTCGCCCGTACATGTCGACGCTAGATTACACCAGCCCACTCGTCGATCAGCCGGCGTCACCTGGCTGACCCGCGAGGCTGAGGCGCACGACCTAGCACTCACCCTGCCCGAGCAGGTGAACATGGGTTCTATCGGCGCAGGTGTAAGAGTGGGCGGTGAGGGGCTCGAACCCCCGACCTTCTCGGTGTAAACGAGACGCTCTGACCAGCTGAGCTAACCGCCCTCGGCCATGGTAACGCGGGCGCGAAACGATCTCCGGCTCTCGATACTGCCATCAGCAGTACATCGGCGGCTGCGAGACCAGCGAGGCGCGGATTACCGTCAATGGCAGTAAACCGACGGCTGCGACAGCGCGAACGAGGCTACAGGGGCGTGGGAGCCGTCGATGTACTGGCAGCAGCAGTTAGCACGGTGGCAGACACACCGAACGCCGCCCGCGGGCGGCGTCATCGGTCTTGTAAGTCGGCGGAAGGTGGTGCCCAGGCCGGGACTTGAACCCGGATGAGTTGCCTCATACGCCCCTCAAACGTACGCGTATACCAATTCCGCCACCTGGGCATCGAGAGCGTTGGTACCGAGGGAGGGACTTGAACCCACACGACCGTAATGGTCACTAGGTCCTGAACCTAGCGCGTCTGCCTATTCCGCCACCTCGGCACGCGAACCGCCGGACGAGGGGGTCCGGCGAGGCGGGACCGATGATAGCACGGGCCCCTGGGCCGGCCCAACCGACCCGACCGGCCGCCGGTCAGGCGGCCGGGAGGAGGTTCAGGAGGCTGAAGACCACGAACAGGACCGCCAGCACGATCGTCAGGCGGAAGAGCGTGCGCTCGATGCCGCGTCGGCTGCGGTAGGCGGTCACCTCGCCACCGAACGCGCCACCCAGCCCCGTCCCACGCTGCTGGAGCAGGATGGCGGCGATGAGCGCCACGGCGAGGATCATCTGCGCGACGACGAGGGGGGTCACAGCCGGCGCAGTTTAGCAGAGCCTCATATGAGCAACGAGCGCCCGGTCATGGTCGGTGGCGCGGGAAGTCCCATGAGCTGGCACAGGGTGGGCGCCACGTCGGCCAAGATCCCGTCCCGCAGTCGCGCGCCACGCCATCGCTCGGCGACGAGCACCAGCGGCACGGGCGAGGTGGTGTGAGCCGTCTGTGGCTGGCCGTCGACGTCGCGCATCTCCTCGATGTTGCCATGGTCGGCGGTGATGACCAGCGCCCCGCCCACGCCGAGGCTCGCCTCCGACACACGGGCCAGGCAGCCGTCCAACACCTCGGCGGCGGCGATGGCGGCGTCCCACACGCCGGTGTGCGCGACCATATCCGGGTTGGCGTAGTTGACGATGATGAAGTCGTACGCCTTCGACCCGATCGCCTCGAGCAGCCGCTCGGTGATCTCGCCGGCGCGCATCTCCGGCGCGAGGTCGTAGGTTGGCACGTCGCGCCGCGACGGCACCAGGATCCGATCCTCGCCGGGCAGCGGATCCTCCCGCCCGCCGTTGAAGAAATACGTGACGTGGGCGTATTTCTCCGTCTCGGCCAGGTGCAGCTGGCGAAGGCCCAGCCGCGAGAGGTGGGCCGGCAGCGCATCGATCTCGACCGGGGGAAAGGCGACCGGCACCGGCAGCCCGGCATAGGCCTGGAACTCGGACAGGGTCGCCACGTGCAGGTCGGCCGGCCGTCGACCGCGATCGAACGCGTCGAATTCGTCGAGCGCCAGCGCCTGGGCCAGCTGCCGTGCCCGATCGGCCCGAAAGTTCAGGTGGACGGCAGCGTCGCCGTCGCCCACACCCGCGTAGTCGCCGATCACCGTGGGGCGGATGAACTCGTCCCCCTCCCCGCGCGCATAGGCAGCTCCGACGGCGGTGGTCGGATCCGGTGCATGCTCCCCCATCCCGTGGACCACCGCCTCCCAGGCGAGGCGAAGGCGATCCCAGCGCAGGTCCCGATCCATGGCGTAGAAACGGCCGCCCACCGTCGCGACGGTGGCTCGTCCGGCGAGGCGCGCCGCGAGTGCCGGCAGCGCGTCGCCCGCCGAGCGGGGCGGCGTATCCCGACCATCGGTGAAGGCGTGCAGCAGGACGCGCTGAGGTGGCAGGCCGGCGCGCGCCGCCAGCTGGACCATTGCCTCGATGTGGCCGTCGAGCGCGTGCACGCCGCCCGGGCCTACGAGGCCCATCACGTGCAGCTGTGTCCCGCGCTCGAGCGCGTGCCCGGCCGCTCCGCGCAGGACGGGATTGGCGAAGAAGCTGCCGTCCTCAATGGCCCGCGTGATTCGCGGCAGGTCCTGGAACACGGGAAAGCCGGCGCCCAGGTTCAGATGCCCAACCTCCGAGTTGCCCATTTGTCCGGCCGGCAGCCCAACCGCCTCGCCGGACGCCTCCAGGCG
>DASQFY010000138.1:0-14484 GCA_035632895.1 Candidatus Dormiibacterota bacterium | reverse complement strand
CTCCCATCCCACCGAGATCACCAACCCGCTGTTCCCGGTCTCGCGGCAGGCGTCGGTGCTGCTGCTCGGCCAGGTCGGTGGCCTGCCGTTTCGGACCGAGGTCACCCTGCTGGACGAAACGAGGATCATCGAGTGGCAGGGCCAGCGGGTGGAGGTGGCGGTCTCCCAGTACAGCGCCTACCTCGACGGGAAGATCACCGAGATCGCGATTGACTTCTACGCGCAGGCGGACGACGGATCGGTCTGGTACTTCGGCGAGGATGTCTTTGACTTTCGCGACGGTGCGATCGTGGTCACCGAGGGGTCATGGCTCGCGGGCAGGGACGGCCCAGCCGCAATGATCATGCCCGCGGATCCGCGGGTCGGGTATGTCTATCGCCCCGAGAACGCTCCCGGGTTCGTCTTTGAGGAGGTGACCGTCGCCTCGGTCAACGAGGCGCTTGACGGGCCGCTCGGCCCGATCGAGGGCGGGATGATCGCCGACGAGCTGCACATGGACGGTGGGCACGAGCAGAAGGTCTTCGCCCCCGGCTATGGCGAGTTCCTGACCGGCGGCGGAGGCGATGTCGAGGCGCTGGCCCTCGCCGTGCCCACCGACGCGTCGTCGGAGCCGATGCCGGGCGAGCTCACGGCCCTGTCCGATGGGGCGCTCGCGGCTTTCGACGCGTTGGAGTCGGAAGACTGGAGTGTGGCTGCTGCTAGCGGCAGCGACATGGCGGCCGCGTGGGAGACGCATCGGGCGAGCGACGTGCCGAGGCTGATCGAGCCCTTGATGACGGATGCCCTGGGTGCGTTCGCCGACGCGGTCGACGCCCAGGACGCGGCACAGGCTCGGCAGGCGGCGATCGAGGTCGCCAGGTTTGCCTTCGACCTGCAACTGCGGTTCCGGACCGTCGTCGAGGTCGACCTCGACCGTCTCGGCCTGTGGGCTGCCCAGCTCATGGTCGACGCGGCGGCGGACGACCAGCCCGCGTTCAATGCGGACGCGTTCGCGCTCGACTACGTTCGCGATCGGATCGTGCATGCCCTGAACAGCTCAGATCGGATTGCGGTGAGTATCGAGGTGGGGGCGATCCAGGGTGCCGTCTTGGACGAGGACTTGGCCGCCGGGGCAGAGGCGGCCGCCAGCCTCCGAAGTATTCTGGCCGGGCTCGAACCGGCGAGCTAGGCGAGCTCGACTGCGGCTGCAATCACGCGGCCGATCGGCTCGAAGGCCCAGTCAGGCGTTTGGCTCCTCGGCGACGTCGAGGTCCTCGTCCATCACGAGCTCCACCTCCTCGGTGCCGTCCGGTCGCAGCGAGCGATGGACATGGATGTGGGGATGGGTCTCGTCGGAGATCTGCTCCTTTTCGACCTTGACCATGGTCGCGTCATCCACGTCGACGAGCTGCTCCTCCTCGGGCAGGGCAACGTTCGGGAGCTCCGACCAGAGGACGAGGTTGAGGAACACGTTGAGCACGGCAATGACCGGAATGCCGAAGAGCGCGCCCCACACGCCGGCGACCTGGGCGCCGACGAGCAGGCCGACCAGCACCAGGATCGGATGCATCCCGAGCGCGCCCTGCATCAGCCGCGGCTGGAGCCAATTGACGATCACCGCCTGCACGGCGACCAGGATGATGGTCGCCGGCAGGAACCCGTCCGGGGTGTAGATCCAGGCGGCCACGATGGGCGGGATGAGGGCCAGCGGCGGGCCGAAGAAGGGGATCAGCATCGCCAGCGTCGAGAGCGTCCCGATCAGGAACAGGTACGGAATGCCGAACACGGTGCCCACGAACGCCACCAGCAGGGCCTGAATGGCGGCCAGGATGATCTGGGCACGCAGGAAGCCGCCAAAGGCGCGGGCGATGCTCCGCTCCAGGAGCGCCATCTCGTCCGAGAAGCGCTTGGGCACGGCTCGGTTCAACTTGCCGATGATTCGCTCGCTGTCCATCAGCATGTAGAGCGACAGGATCAGGATCAGGGCCAGCGAGCCGAGTGTCGCCAGGGTGGCGCCGGCGATCCCCTCCGCCTGGTCGAAGATCGCGCCGGCCAGGTTGCCGACCTGCCCCTGTGCCGTCTGGAACAGCTCCACCAGGTCGATCCCGAGGCGGGACAGGCCCAGGGATTCCTGGTAGCCACGCAGCGTGCCCTCGATGCTCACGGCGGTCTGCGGGAACTCGTCCGTGACCTGGGTCACCTCCTGCGTGATCGCCGTCCCGGCTGAGAACAGGACGAAGCCCAACGCGACGAGCGCCAGCAGGTAGGCGACCACCACTGCCATTGGCCGGCTGATCGGGAGATGCTCATCCAGGAAGCGGGCCACCGGCGAGATAACGAATGCCAGCAGCCAGGCCAGGAAGACGACCAGGATGATCTGGCTGAACCCGCCAAGGACGGTAATCGCCATCTGCAGCAGCAGGACGGCGAAGTACGCCGAGCCCAGCACCAGGAAAACGAGCAGCCAGCGGCGTTCGCGAGAGCCGATGGCTCCGCCGATCTCGATCTCGGCCATCAGCCCGCCGTCCGTCCTGGCCCGATCCCGACGGCGGCGCGCACCTCATCCATGGTGGCCTCCAGGATCGGTCGCACCCGGGCTGCCCCCGCGGCCAGGGTCTGCTCCACGATGTCGGGGTTCGCGGCCAGCTGTTGCCGCTTTTCGCGCATCGGTCGGAAGAATTCGATGATGCGCTCGGCGAGCAGCTGCTTCGTGTCGACGCAGCCGGTCCGCGCCGTGCGCTCCCCATCCTGGATCTGGAGATAGTCACCGCCGAAATGGCGGTGCAGCTGGCAGACATTGCAGATCTCCGGCCGGCCTGCGTCAGTCCGCTTGATGCGCTGCGGGTCAGTGACCATGCTCATCACGAGCCTCCTGACCTCGTCGGCCTCGGCGAAGATCGGGATCGTGTTGCCGGCGCTCTTGCTCATCTTGCGGGCGCCATCGGTCCCCAGCACAATCGGCGCGTCGGTGAAGACCGGCTGGGGCTCGGGGAAGATCGGTCCGTATCGACGATTGAAGGCGCGCACGATCTCGCGGCTCAGCTCGAGGTGGGCCGCCTGATCCTTGCCGACCGGCACGCGGCTGGCCTTGTAGATGACGATGTCCGCGGCCTGCAGCACCGGATAGTCGAGCAGCCCCAGGCTGTTCTCGACACCCTCCTCGCGTTTCTCCTTGTAGGTGGGGGTGCGCTCGACCCAGCTGACCGGCACGACGGTGTTGAAGATCCACGCCAGCTCGGCGTGCTCGGGGAAATCGGACTGCCGGATCAAGGCGCAGCGTTCCGGGTCGAGGCCGACTGCCAGCAGGTCGAGCACCATCTCGTGCGCCAGCCGACGCAGCTCCTGGCCGTCGTGGACGGTGGTCAGGGCGTGGAGATCGACGATCCCGTAGATCGCGTCGTACTCGTCCTGGAGTTTGACGTAGTTCACCTGCGCGCCGAGGTAGTTGCCCAGGTGCGAGGCGCCGGACGGCTGGATCCCGGAAAAGACGCGCTCCCGGACCGCTGGCTGGCTCGTGGCTGGGGCAGGCGCGACCTGGCTCATCGGATGGCGAGTGTAACCCTTTGGGTGGATCGCCCGGCTGGACCCCACGGGCGATAATGCCCCGATGACCGCAGCCGCTGACTGGTCTCGGGTTGCCGATCCCGCCCGGCGGGTCGGACGCAGCGTCGAGTTCCACGCCGAGATTGGCTCCACCAATGACCGTGCTCGCGCTGCCCTGCGCGAGCCTGGCGGTGAGGGCCTGGCGGTGGTCGCCGACCTGCAGACGGCGGGCCGCGGGCGTCGGGGCCGGAGCTGGGTGTCCCCGGCCGGCGTCAACCTGACGGTCAGCGTCGGCATACGGCCGCTCCTTGACCCCAGCCACGCCGGCCTGCTCGGCATCGCCGCTGCGCTGGCCACCCGCGACGCGTGCGCTGCCCTGGCGCCCGACGCCAAGCTCGCCATTCGCTGGCCGAATGACGTGGTCACGGCGCGCGGCGCCAAGATCGCCGGCCTGCTGCTGGAGACCGCGGTCGAGGATGGGCGGCTGACGGAGGCGGTGATCGGGATCG
The DNA here is from genome assembly GCA_035632895.1 of Candidatus Dormiibacterota bacterium. GTDB lineage: Bacteria > Chloroflexota > Limnocylindria > QHBO01 > QHBO01 > DASQFY01. The sequence goes on along the minus strand of DASQFY010000138.1, from coordinate 10,453 downwards.
GCATCAACGTCAACTGGCGCCGATCGGAGATGCCAGCCGAGATCGCAGCACGCGCCACCTCGCTGGCCGACGTGGCGGGGCGTGAGCTCGACCGCACGGCGCTGCTGGCATTCCTGCTCGACGCGCTCGATGCTGAGCTGGCGGCGCTGGAGCGCGGCGCCTCCCCAGTCGACCGCTTCCGGTCCGTTTCGATGCTGGACGGCCGCCGCGTCGTCGTGGAGCTGGGCGAAGAGCTGCTGGCAGGGATCGCCGCGGGAATCGCGGACGACGGCGCGCTGCTGCTCGATACCGATGCCGGGCGCGTGGCGCTGACCATTGGCGAGGTCATCTCGGTGCGCGATGCGGTTCGCGCAGAGGTCCCGGCATGACCGAGCGGCTGCCGATTCGCGCTCCGCGCCGGGCGGCCTCCGGAACGCCGCCGGATCCCGACGTGGAGGCGGTGCTCGCCGCCCAGGCCGATCGGGCCGCCTTTGCCACCCTCTACCGGCGCTACCTCGATCGGGTGTACGCCTACGCGTTCTACCAGCTCGGGGACCACCACGACGCCGAGGACGCCACCGAGCGCACGTTCCTGGCGGCCATGCGGGCGTTGCCCGCCTTCCGCGATGAGGGCGCCACGTTCCGGGCCTGGCTGTTCCGGATTGCGCACAACACCATCGCCAACGCGCACCGCACGCGCGCTCGCCGCCGCGCCGATCCCCTGCCCGAGCCGTTCGACCGCGCGGCACCGAATGCGGACCCGGCCGGGCTGGTGGCACGGGCGGACGAGCTGCGGACCGTGCTGCAGGCCGTCTCCGCGCTGCCCGAGGACCGGCGCCAGGTCGTCCTGCTGCGCTTCGTGGACGGCCTCTCCTCGCGAGAGATCGGCGAGGTGCTCGACCGCTCGCCGGGTGCCGTCCGCGTTCTGCTGCATCGCGCCCTGCGTGACCTGGCGGAGCGCCTGCCGCGCTGACCCCGCGCCAGCCCGGGGTCGGGAACGTCGCCCATGCGTGTAACGATCCACGCTTGGCGGTGTTGGCCCAGACATGAGAACGCGTACACCTGCCCAGCGCCTGGATGAGGCGATCGACCGGATCCTGGCCGGGGACCAGCCGGCCGTCGATCCGGAGCTTCGCCCGCTGGTCGATGCCGCGGCGCTGCTCAGCTCCGCCCTTCCTCCGCTTCCCGCCGGCGCGCGGTTCGAGGCGCGCGTTGCCGCTCGGCTCACCGGCTCGAGCTCGCTCGTGCGGGCTGCGGAAGCGGTCGGTGCGGCGGCGCGGCGCGAGCTCCGCCACCCGGGCCGCCTGATCGCGGCCGGCGCCGTCTCGTCCGCCGCCGTGGGCGTGACGGTCACCGCCCTCGCGGTATGGCGCACCAGCCGGCGCCACGGCGCGGCCGGGCACGGACGCACGGCGCACCGGTAGAGAGCGGGCCATGCCGATCAAGTTCCCGTTCAGCCGTCGGCGCGACGCGCCGGCCGACGCCTGGACGAAATGCCCCGCCTGCGAGTCCCAGATCTTCAACCGCCAGCTGGAGCGCAACCTGCGCGTCTGCCCGACCTGCGGGCATCACTTCCGGATGAGCGTGGGCGAGCGGATCGACCTGCTGCTGGACGAGGGCAGCTTCACCGAGCACGACGCCGGGCTCGAGTCCGGTGACCCACTCGGCTTCCACGACCAGAAGCCATATCCAGATCGACTCGAGGCCGCCAACGTCAAGACCGGGCTGCGCGAGGCGGCAGTGTGGGGCATCGGTGCCATCGACCGGCGACGCGTCGCGATCGGGCTGTTCGACTTCCGGTTCATGGGGGGCAGCATGGGCAGTGTCGTCGGCGAGAAGCTGGCCCGCTGCTTCGAGACTGCGATTGCCGAGCGGATTCCGGCGATCGTGGTCAGCGCCTCGGGAGGAGCTCGCATGCAGGAGGGCACCCTTTCGCTCCTCCAGCTCGCCAAGACGACCGCGCCGCTGATGCGCATGGACGAGGCCGGCGTGCCGTTCATCAGCGTGCTGACCGATCCGACGACCGGCGGGGTGCTGGCCAGCTTTGCGAGCCTCGGGGACGTGATCGTGGCCGAGCCCAGGGCCCTCATCGGGTTCGCCGGCGCGCGCGTGGCGAGCGGGACTATCGGGGAGGACCTGCCGGCGGGCTTCCAGAGCGCCGAGTTCCTGCTCGAGCACGGTTTCGTCGACATGGTCGTGCAGCGCAGCGAGCTGCGCTCCGCATTGTCGCGCATCCTGCGCCTCGTCCCGGTGGCGGCGGTCGAGGTCGATGGCGAGGGCGCCGATGCGCGAGCCTGGGGTCCGATCGGCGTCCTTTCGGGGCTCGCCGAGCGCCTCGGCGGGGCGGTCAGCGAGACGATCGGGATCGACGACCAGCCGGCCGCCTCCGGAGGCAACGGGACGTCGGAGGTCCGCGAGCGGGCCCGCGAGACGCAGGAGGACCGATGAGCGACCTGCTTCCGGCCAGCGTCAGCGCATTCGGGAGTGCCCCGCCCGATGCGGCGGCGGTCGAGGCCGCCTGGCGACGCGTGCAGCTGGCGCGACATCCCGATCGGCCGCGCACCCTGGACCTGGTGGCACGCATCTTCGACGACTTCATCGAGCTGCACGGCGATCGCGCCTTCCGAGACGACCCGGCCATGGTCGGCGGCCCGGCCCTGCTCGACGGGCGACCGGTGATGGTGATCGGTCATCAGAAGGGGAGCGACACCGAGTCGAACATCCTGCGCAACTTCGGCTCCCCGCATCCGGAGGGCTTCCGCAAGGCGCAGCGCCTGATGCGACTGGCCGACAAGCTCGGCGTGCCGGTGATCACGTTCCTGGACACGGCCGGCGCGTTTCCTGGACCGGCGGCCGAGGAGCGCGGCCAGGCAGAGGCGATCGCCTCCAGCATCAAGCTCATGACCGGGCTCCAGGTGCCGATCGTGGTGGTCATCGCCGGCGAGGGCGGGTCCGGCGGCGCGCTGGCGATCGGCGTCGGGGACGAGGTGCTGGCCCTGGAGAATGCCGTCTACGCCGTGATCTCGCCTGAGGGGTGTGCCTCCATCCTTTGGCGCGATCCCGACAAGGCGCCCGAGGCCGCGGCCGCGATGCGGATGACCGCCGCGGACCAGTTGGAGCTGGGAGTGATCGACGGGGTCATCGATGAGCCCGGCGAGGGGGCGCACACCGATCACGCCGCGACTGCCGCGTCGATCAAGGCGGCGGTGCTCGTCGCGCTCGGACGGATCAGCCGTCTCGAAACGGAGGAGCTGCTGGCGACCCGCTATGCTCGACTGCGCGGCATCGGCGTCGTCCGCGAGGTGGCGGCCGGGCCGGCCCGCCTGGACGAGCCATCGCTGCGGCGACGGATCGGCCGGTTGCTGCGTCTGCCGGGCGCACCACGCCGGCCCCGCTGGAGCGAGATCTGGCCGAGCGGCGATGACGGGAGCGAGAGCGAGGGAGGCGCATGACCGAGCGAGACGACGAGCTGGCCCAGGTCGAACGCGCCGCCCGGGAGCTTGTGCCGCTCCTCAGCGAACGCCTGGCCAAGCACGGGTTGGGCGAGCTGGAGGTGCGCATGGGCTCGCTGCGGGTTCGCGTTGCCGCCGCTCCGTCCGGGACGACTCCCGACGGGGGTCCGCGCATCGTTGCGACCGGTTCCGCCCCTCGCGCGGAGCGCGAGCCCTCAGCTCAGGCGGCTCAGGCGGCTCAGGCGGCTCCGGCTGCGACGGTCGTGAACCACGGCGTCACCTCGCCGGCGGTCGGCTTCTTCATCTATGCCGACGGTCTCGGTCCCGGCCTGACCGTGGAGAAGGGCGACGGCCTTGGCCACGTGGAGATGCTGGGCGTGCGGCACGACGTGCGTGCCCCGCGACGGGGCACCGTCCGCAACCTGGTCACCGAGGCCGGCGAGCCGGTCGAGTTCGGGCAGCTCTTGATCGAGCTGGAGCCGACCGAATGAGCCTGGCGCTGCTCTTCTCACCGCAGGGATCCCAGATTGTCGGCATGGGCCGCGACCTCGCGACGCGCTGGCCTGAGGCTGCCGATGCATTCGAGCGGGCAGATGCCGCACTTCCGGATTGGAGCGTCAGTGGCACGTGCTGGAATGGTCCGGCCGAGTGGCTCAACGACACGCGCCGGACTCAACCCTGCCTCCTAACGGTCTCGTTCGCCGCGCTCGCTGCCCTCGGGGAGGCGACCGCGATATCCGGACCCGCGGTGCGCCCGGCCTTTGTGGCCGGCCATTCGGTCGGAGAGTACGCGGCCCTGGTAGCGGCCAGCGTCATTGGTTTCGAAGATGCGCTCCGCCTCGTGAGCCGTCGGGCCGACCTGATGACCGCCGCAGCCGTCGATGGCGGCATGACGGCGGTCATCGGCCTGGGACGCGACGCCGTCGCGGAGACAATCGCCGCCGTTGCCTCACCAGCCGCCCTCGTGGTGGCCAATGACAACGCCCCCCACCAGATCGTCATCTCAGGCACGTCCGAGGCGTTGCTCGCGGCCAAGGAGCCACTACGTGCCGCGGGCGCCCGGCGTCTGATCTCGCTTCCCGTGTCGGGACCGTTCCACTCGCCGTGGATGGCGGAGGTGACCGAAGCGCTTGCCGAAGCCTTTGAGCTGGTCGCGTGGAAGGATGCACAGCCGCCGGTGGTCAGCAACGTGTCGGCCGAGCCGCTTACGGTCGCGCACGAGATTCGCGCCGCGCTGGCCGAGCAGGTGCGCTCGCCGGTCGAATGGGTCCGTTCGGTGCAGCGCATGGTGGCGGATGGCGTCGACACCTTCGTCGAGCTCGGGCCGGGCAGCGCGCTGTCCGGCATGGTGCGGCGGATCATGCCCGGCGTGCGGACGCTGAACGTGGCGGACCAGGCCAGCCTGACCGCCACCGTTGAGGCCCTGGGCGTCGTGCCGGCGGGGGTATCGGTCTAGCGATGTTCAGCAAGATCCTGATCGCGAATCGAGGCGAGATCGCGGTCCGCATACTGCGCGCCAGCCGTGACCTGGGCGTGCCAGCCGTAGTGGCCTACTCCGAGGCCGACCGGGAGACGCTCGCTGTGCGCATGGCGGACGAGGCCGTATGCATCGGGCCTGCGGAAGCCCGCAAGAGCTACCTGAACCAGCCGGCGGTGGTGTCGGCCGCGCTCATCACCGGCTGCGACGCGATCCATCCGGGTTACGGGTTCCTCTCGGAGGATGCGGGCTTCGCCGAGGTGTGTGCGGCGCATGAGCTGCATTTCATCGGACCGCGCGCCGAAGTCCTGGAGAAGTTCGGCTCCAAGTTCGCGGTGCGCCGCATGCTGGCCGCCAACGGTCTGCCCACGGTTCCGGGCAGCCGCGGCATCATCAGCGACCTGAGGGACGCGCTCGAGCAGGCGACCGAGGCCGGCTATCCGGTGCTCCTCAAGCCTTCGGCCGGAGGCGGCGGCCGCGGGATGCGGCTGGTCCGCTCACCGCGCGAGATGGAGACCTCGCTGCCGCTCTCCCGCTCCGAGGCCCAGGCCGCCTTCGGCGACGATTCGGTCTACTTCGAAAAGTGGATCGAGGAGAGCCGCCACGTCGAGGTCCAGGTGCTCATCGACCGGCACGGCAACGGCGTGCACCTGGGTGAGCGGGACTGCTCGGTCCAGCGCCGCCACCAGAAGATCATTGAGGAAGCGCCCTCACCGGCAATGTCCGATGCCGCCCGGGAGCGGCTGCGGGACCTGTCGATTCGCGCCGTGATGGCGGCCGGATACGAGAGCGCGGGAACGCTCGAGTTCCTGCTCGATCGGGAGGGCAACTTCTACTTCATCGAGATCAACTGCCGGATCCAGGTCGAGCACCCGGTGACCGAGATGCTGACCGGCGTGGATATGATCGCCGAGCAGATCCGGACCGCCGCTGGGGAGCCGCTGTCGCTGCGCCAGGAGCAGATTCAGATCCGTGGCCACGCCATCGAGTTCCGGATCAACGCCGAGGACCCAAACGACAACTTCAGCCCGCAGACCGGGGTCGTCGAAGAGCTGGCCGTGCCCGGTGGCCCCGGGGTCCGGGTCGACACCCACCTGTACCCCGGTTACGAGGTGCCGCCGTTCTACGACTCGCTGCTCGCCAAGCTCATCGTGTGGGGCGAGACGCGTGAGATGGCCCTGGCCCGCTCGCGCCGGGCGCTCGCCGAGTTTCGCATCGGGGGGATCAAGACGAACCTGCCCTTCCACCGCGGGATCGTCGACAATGCAGCCTTCCTGAAGGCCGAGGTCAGCACCAACCTGCTCGATCGTGTGGGCCCCGCCGCCTTCGTGGCCGGCAGCGCGTAGGAGCCGAAAGGACCGATGACCACCCAGGACGCGACCACCACGACCGCCACATCCGAGCTGACCCTGCCGCTCGAGGCGGCCGACATCATGCGCATCATTCCGCACCGCTACCCGTTCCTGCTGATCGACCGCGTGATCGAGCTCGACCCAGGGAAGCGGGTCGTGGCGATCAAGGCGGTCACCGCCAATGAGCCGCAGTTCATAGGACACTTTCCCGGCCGGCCGATCATGCCCGGCGTGCTGATGGTCGAAGCGCTGGCGCAGGCCGGCGCCGTGGCGGTCCTGTCCCTGCCCGAGTACCACGGCAAGCTGGCGTTGTTCGCCGGCATCGATGACTGTCGCTTCCGACGGACTGTCCTGCCCGGCGAAACGCTGCGCCTCGAGGTCACGCTCGAGAAGCTGCGCGGAATGTTCGGCCGTGCGCGGGCGGTGGCCACTGTCGACGGTGAGCCGGCGGTCGAGGCGACGATCAGCTTCGTGATCCCGCGCGACCAGTCGATCGCGGGAGGCCGCGCCGATGGCTGAGGGGGTCACCGGTCGGAGCGCAGCGGAGCGACGCGTGGTCGTGACCGGGATGGGGGCAGTCACTCCTCTCGGGAACGACGTGCCCTCCTACTGGGACTGCCTCATCGCCGGGCAAAGCGGAATCGACCGGATCGCCGCCTTCGACCCTGCGCGGCTCGATTCGAAGATCGCCGGCGAGGTGCGTGGCTTTGATGCCGAGGCGGTGATGCCGAAGAAGGAGATCCGTCGCAACGACCGCTACGTGCATTTCGCGTGGGCTGCCTCGGCCGAGGCACTTCGCGATGCTGGACTCGAGAACCCGATCACCGAGGACGGACTGGCCGAGCGGACGGGCGTGATCATCGGTTCGGGCATCGGCGGCATCAACACCATGATCCGCGACATCATCGAGGCGCACGACCTGGGGATCGATCGAATCGGCCCATTCCTGGTCACCGCCCTCATCCCGGACATGGGCGCTGGCTACGTGGCCATCTACGCCAACGCGCGCGGGCCGAACTACGCCACAGTGAGCGCCTGCTCGAGCAGCAACCACGCCATCGGCGATGCGACCAACATCATCCGACGCGGTGACGCCGACGTGATGATCGCAGGCGGCGCCGAAGCGGGGATCGGCGAGATCCCGGTCGCGGCTTTCGCAGCCATGCGCGCCCTCTCGACCAAACGCAACGACGAGCCGCAGAAGGCGTCCCGCCCATTCGACGCAGACCGGGACGGCTTCGTGATGGCCGACGGCGCCGGCGTGCTCCTGCTCGAGGCGCTCGAGCACGCGAAGGCCCGCGGCGCGCGGATCCACGCCGAGCTGGTCGGCTATGCCGCCACGGACGACGCATCGCACATCACCCTGCCGGCGCCGGGCGGCCGCGGGGCGGCCGGCAGCATGCGGTTGGCGCTGGCAGACGCCGATCTGACGATCAAGGACATCGACTACATCAATGCCCACGGCACGAGCACCGGCCCAAACGACCGATCCGAGACGGCGGCCATCAAGACCGTCTTCGGTGAGCGTGCATACGCGGTGCCGGTGAGCAGCACGAAGAGCATGACCGGGCACCTCCTCGGCGCCGGCGGCGGGATCGAGGCGATCGCCTGCATCCGGGCCATCGAGGAAGGGATCATCCCGCCGACCATCAACTACGAGTTCCCGGACCCAGAGTGCGACCTGGACTACGTTCCGAACCAGGCGCGTCACGTCCCGGTGCGCACGGCGATGAGCAACTCGTTCGGGTTCGGCGGGCATAACGCGACGCTCATCTTTCGCCGGTATGACGAGTCGTGACGGAGGGCGAGGGGTCGGCGCCCCGCGATCCGATCCTGGCCGCGATCGACCTGCTGGCCCCAGCCTTCGAGGCGAGCGGGCTCGACGAGCTGGAGGTCGAGGCCGGCGAGTTGCACGTGCGCCTGGCGCGTCCGCGACCCGTTGCGGCGGCAGCGCTGCCAGCCGCGGCCGGGGCTGCGACCGGCGCACCGGTCAGCCCATACGGGGAGCCGGCCGCCGGGATGCGGTTCGTGGCAGCCCCGCTCACCGGCGTCTGGTACACCGCTCCGTCACCGGGGGCCCGTCCCTACCTGCAGGTCGGGGACGAGGTTGCGGTTGGCGCCGTCGTCGGCCTCATCGAGGCGATGAAGCTGTTCAACGAGATCAAGTCCGATACGGCGGGTCGGGTGACCCGCTTCATGATCGACAGCGGCACGCTGGTGAAGCGTCAGCAACCGCTGATCGAGGTCGATCCCCGCTGATGGACGGCTCTCGCCGCCGATCAGGGCACGCAGGAGGCAGGAGATGGCGCTGAACGCCGCGATCACCGGGTGGGGCATGTACGCGCCGTCCCGTGTCTTGACGAACGACGACCTGGCGAAGATGGTCGACACCAGCAACGAGTGGATCGTCAGCCGGACCGGGATACGCGAGCGGCGCATCGCGGCCGACGACGAGACGACCACGACCCTCTCCGTGCACGCCGCGCGGGACGCACTGGCCGTGGCCGGCCTCGATCCGGCGGAGCTCGACCTGGTGATCGTCGGCACCTGCTCGCCCGACTACCCGCTGCCCGCCACTGCAGTGCTGGTCGCCACCGAGCTGGGGGCGCACCGCGCGGCAGGCTTCGACCTGCAGGCGGCATGCTCAGGCTTCCTGTTCGCGCTTGCCACCGGGACCGGCTTCGTGCGCGGCGGGATGTACCGCAACGTGCTGGTGATCGGCGTTGAGGTGCTCAGCCGCTTCCTCAACTGGCGTGACCGCAACACGTGCGTGCTGTTCGGCGATGGGGCGGGTGCGGTCATCCTCTCCGCCTCGGAGCAGCCCGGCGGAATGCTCGGTTTCGACCTCTTCAGCGATGGGACGGGCTGCGAGGGGATCATCGTGCCGGCCGGCGGATCGGCCCGACCGGCGTCGGCCGAGACCGTCGCGGCGAACCAGCACACCATCCAGATGCTCGGGCGCGAGGTCTACAAGTACGCCACTCGTCAACTGGCCGACTCGGCGATCGCCGCCCTCCGCGCGGCGGACATGACGGTCGACCAGGTCGATCAGTTCGTCTTCCACCAGGCCAACCTGCGGATCATCGAGCACGTGCAGAAGCAGCTCTCGATCCCGGAGGAGAAGACCTTCATCAACATCGAGAAATACGGGAATACGAGCGCCGCCTCGGTGCCGATGGCGCTCGCCGAGGCCGTGGCGGCGGGCCGCATCAAGCAGGGAGATCGGATCCTGATGGTCGCCTTCGGCGCCGGCTACACCGCGGGCGCCGCCGTGATGGAATGGACCGCCGACCCGGCCCGCGCCTTCCTGGCCCCGGGCGAGCAGACGCGCTATGGACTGCCACGCCGAGCCGAGCCCGAGCTCGCCGCGGCACGTTGAGCAACCGATGTTCGACCTGACCGGCAAGGTAGCCCTCGTGACCGGCGCGAGCCGCGGTCTCGGCCGCGCCATCGCGCTTGCCTTTGCCGGCCAGGGAGCCGACCTGGCGGTGAACTACCGCGACAATGCCGGCGCGGCCGAGGAGGTGGTGGGGCAGATCCGCGGCATGGGTCGCCAGGCCGAGGCGATCCAGGGCGACACGAGCGCGGGCCGCGAGGCCTGCGAGGCGATCGTCAAGGCCGCGCTGGAGGCGTTCGGGAAGGTCGACATCCTCGTCAACAACGCCGGCATCACGCGCGACAACCTGCTGATGCGCATGGACGAGGAGGAATGGAGTGCGGTCCTGGCCACCAACCTGACAGGCCCCTTCTGGATGACGCGCGCCGTCGCCCGACCGATGCTCAAGGCCCGTGCTGGGCGGATCATCAACATGTCGTCCGCGGCCGGCCGGATGGGAAACCCGGGACAGGCAAACTACGCCGCCGCCAAGGCGGGGCTCATCGGCCTCACCAAGACGACTGCGCGCGAGCTCGCCAGCCGCGGGATCACCTGCAATGCGCTGGCGCCCGGCCTGATCGAGACCGATCTGACCGCCTCCCTGCCCGAGGCGGCCACCGAGGCGATCAAGACCCTGACCCCGATGGGCTACATGGGCAGTGTCGACGATGTGGCTGCCGCTGCGGTCTACCTCGCCTCGGACGAGGCGCGCTATATCACCGGCCAGGTGATCGGTGTCGACGGCGGCATGGTGATGGGCAGCTAGGGCTGCGGGCACGCGGATTGCAGCGAGAATGAGTTCAAACACTATCGGCAT
>DASQFY010000137.1:0-8104 GCA_035632895.1 Candidatus Dormiibacterota bacterium | reverse complement strand
CTGACCGTCTCGTCACGCCGCCAGCAGCTGCTCACCCCGGACCGCGGCACCCGGGTCGAGCAGAAGATCCTCCACCTGCTGGCGAACGTGCAGGCCGACGGCTCGCAGCCGCTGGCGGAGGTGATGATGGGCACGCTCCTGCAGCTGCGTCGTGGCATGACGCTGTGCCTGATCACGGGCTCGACCGAACGGGACTGGATCCGCGCGCTCGCCTCGCTGCGCCGCCGCGGCGTCGGCACGATCGTCGTCCTCGTCGATCGGGCCAGCTTCGTCGGACGCGATGACGACGAGAGCCGCGCCCAACTGGCCGCGGCCCGGCACGCACTGGCCGAGTACGACGTCACGCACCACCTGGTCCGTGCCGGCGACCAGCTCGTCGACGCGCTCGGCGGACGGGAGCGCGTTCGTGCCTGAGTGGCTGCGCGTCTACCAGCGACCGCGCGAGGGCTGGTTGGCGCTGGGCCTCCTGTTCGTGATGCTGCTGAGCCTCGGGTGGGCGGTGCAGAGGGCCGGCTGGCTCGACCGGCTCGAGTTCATCGTGCCCGTCGCCTTCTACGCGGTGCTCCTGGGGACGGTGCTCGGCCTGAGTCGCCTGAGCGTGGCCATCGTCATCCCGGTCAGCGCCATGCTGGGCACCTTCGTCGTGCTGTGGACCGTCGGGGGCGAGTACTTCCCCGAGCTCTCGCAGGGCGGACGAGTGATGGCCCTGCGCGACGAGGGGATCAGGTGGGCGGCGATCGTGCTGGACCTTGGCTATGCGCCGCAGCTGACGCCGTATGCCATCGGGCTCGGCCTGCTGATGTGGGTCACCTCGTTCATCGCCGCGTACACGATGTACCGACATCATCGCGTCCTCGACGCGATCGTGGTCAGCGGGGCGGCGCTGATCGCCAACATGTCGGCCACATTCACGGACCTCTTCGTCTACCTCATCCTCTTCGTTCTTGCCGCCCTCCTGCTCTGGCTGCGCGCCGCCCTCATCGGCCGTGAGGAGGGTTGGCAGCGCCGCCGCGTGAACGAGAACGCCGAGGTGCCGGCGGCGATCATGCGCAGCGGGGTGCTCTTCATCGCGGGCAGCATCGCGCTGGCCTGGGTGCTGACCACCGTGGCCGTCGCCGCGCCGTTGACGAACCTCTGGAACAACCTGGACGGGGCTTGGAGCGACGTGCGCGACGGGCTGGACGGGGTGTTCGGCGGCTTTGCGAACTCCAATGCGCGGCTCGGCGGCACGGCGTTTGGCGAGTCGTTCAGCATCTCGGGCAAGTGGATCAGCGACGACGAGCCGGTCATGACCGTCGCATCCACGCGTCCGTACTACCTGCGCTCCGTCACCTACGACATCTATACCGGCCGTGGCTGGGACTCGACCGATGGCCGTGAGCGCGTCGTCCCGGCCGAGACGCCGATCTTTCCGGGCTATTCACCCGAACGTCCGACCCAGACCGACGCGTTCGAGCTCGAGACGGTCACGATCCAGATGCAGAACTCGGTGGGAAGGAACCTCTTCTCGCCCGGCTACCCGACCGCCGCGTTCGTGCCGCTGGTGATCGTCGAGAGCGCCGACCAGCCGTTCCTGGGCCAGATCAAGGCCACGACCGCCATCGGCCCGGGCGAGGGCTACCTGATCACGGCGGCCCTCAGCCGGGCGACCGAGGCGCAGCTGGCCGCCGCCGGTACGAACTACCCCGAGGAGATCGTGCGCCATTACCTGGGCACGTCGGGAGTCAGCGACGCCACCCGCACGCTGGCGCGCACGATCGTGACCGAGGCCGGCGCCCTGACGGCCTACGACCAGGCCAAGGCGCTCGTCGCGTACCTGCGGGGCACCGGCTTCCGCTACGCGACCAACGCGCCGATCCCGGACGATCCGGACCGCGACATGGTCGATTTCTTCCTGTTCGACGAGAACGGGCAGGTCGGCTACTGCGAGTACTACGCCTCGGCGATGGCGGTGATGGCGCGTACTCTCGGCCTGCCGGCGCGCGTGGCGGTCGGTTTCGCTCCGGGCGATCGGATCGTTCTGGCCGGGGCCGGCGAGGCCGCCGGAAACGTCTACCAGGTTCGACGCAGAGACGCGCACGCCTGGGCGGAGATCTACTTCCCCGGCTATGGCTGGCAGACCTTCGAGGCGACGAAGTCGATCACCCCCCTGTCGCGCCCGCGGGGAGCCACCCAGCCTGGGGCCAGCGGCGGACCGGCTCCCTCCCTCGGGGCACGGCCCTTCGACGAGGGCGTGGACGCGGGCATCATCTCCACGCTGCCGTCCTTCCAGGCCTTGCCGGGCGGCTACCGCCCCGGCGACGCCGGACCGCCCGACGAGACGCGCGGCGGGAATGCGCTGCTCATCGTGGCGCTGATCGCCCTGGCGCTCGGGTTTGCGGCCTGGCGCCTGCTGCGCTCGCGCCGAGCGCTGCGCTTCCTCGCCCCGGGGGAGCGCCAGTGGCGCCGACTGGCACTGGCGGCCGATCGGGCAGGCGTTGCGCAGCGCCCGTCGGAGACGATCTACGAGTACGCGGGCTGGCTCCAGGACCAGATTCCCAGACGGCGGCCGGAGATTCGCACCATCGCCGACGGCAAGGTCTGGCAGAGCTACTCGGGACGTGGCATGTCGGGCGGGGCGATCGAACGTATCGAACGGGCCTGGAAGCGGCTGGAGGTGCCACTCATCTGGCTGGCCGTCAAGCGCCGGCTGCGCTCGCTGCTGCCCGGCCGCTGACGCTGAGCTAAAGGGCGAGCGGCTGGCCCTCCGCCTCGTCAACGTGGAGTCGGGCGCGACCGAGCAGGTGCGCGACGTCGTTCCAGCACTCCACTCGCCACATCTTCTCGCCGGGCTCGGAGGCGAGAACCGACACCGAGGCGTTGTCCACGTCCATGGCCCACGCCCGTCGTGGCGCGAGGCCGAGCAGGACGCGAGCGGCGATCCGCAGCGTCCCGCCGTGAGAGACGATGCACAGCGGCCAGCCCTCCTCGGCGGTCAGCTCGTCGAACGCGTCGCGCACCCGTGTGAGGGCATGCCCGATGGACTCGCCGCCCGGCGGCTGCCGCCCGGCGTAGCGGCGCCAGGTGGCGTAACGCCGCGCGTCTTCGACGGCCAGCTCGACATGGGTTCGCCCCTCCCATGCCCCTTGCCCGATCTCCATCAGCCGCGCGTCAAGCACGACGCTCGGCGACGCCGCGGTCGGCCCGTCGCCGAGGGCTGCGGTGAGGATCCGCGCGGTCGCCGCGGCGCGAGCCAATGGCGAGCTGACGATCCGCACCGGACGCTCGTCGGGAGTCGCGGCCACGCGTCGTGCCAGCAGCCGCGCCTCGGCTCGCCCCTCGGCGCCAAGTGGGGGATCGAGGTGGCCCTGGAAGCGGCCCTCGCGATTCCAGTCGGTGACTCCGTGCCGGACCAGGACCAGCCGGCGCGTCACCGCGCCGCGGTGGACAGAGCGGCGTCGTAGGCGGCACGCACCGCAGCCGCGGCGGCCGCGGCGTCGGCTGACCGACCCAGCTCGGCGAGCACCTCGCCCATCACTCGCACGGCGTCCGCCATCTCGTCGATGCCCACCTCGCCCATGTGGCCGAGACGCAGGATGCGGCCGGTCCAGGCCGCCTGTCCGCCTGCAACGATCAGGCCTCTGGCCCGCATGGCGGCGTTGAATGGACCCCACTCCAACCCGCTCGGCATCCAGGCGGCGGTGACGGTGTGTGACCTGTCGGCGGGCGCGGCAACGAGCTCCAGGCCAAGCGCCTCCAACCCGGCCTGCGCCCCCGCGGCGATCGCCGCGTGCCGCGCCCACGTGCGCTCTCGGCCCTCGGCCAGCAGCCGACGCACGCCGACGCGCAGGCCGTACAGCACGCTGACTGCCGGGGTCCATGGCGTCTGGGACTTCTCCGCCCAGCTGCGGGCCTCGGCGAAGTCCCAGTAGAAGCGCGGCATGCGGGCCGTCTCGCCGGCCGCGCGGCCGCGCTCGCCCAGCGCCGCGATGGCGATCCCCGGCGATCCCATCCATGCCTTCTGACTCGCGCTGAGGACGACGTCGATGCCCCAGGCGTCCATCTCGAACGGCATGGCGCCCAGCGCGCTGATGCCGTCGACGATGAGCAGGGGGTCGCCCGGAGCGGCACGCACCGTCGCCGCGAGCTCCCGGAGCGGGTTCATCACGCCGGTTGAGGTCTCGTTGTGGGTGACCAGTACGGCCCGATAGGGGCGCTTCGCCTCCAGGTGCGCGGCCAGCCCGGCGGGATCCGCGGCGGTGCCCCATTCGGCCACGAAGGTCTCGACCTCCGCGCCGAAAGCCGTTGCTATCTTCGCGAAGCGGTCACCGAAGGCGCCGATCGTGACCACCAGCACCCGGTCGCCCGGCGAAAGGGTGTTCACCACCGCCGCCTCCATGGCGCCGGAGCCCGAGCCGGTGAGCAGCAGGACCTCGCCGGTGGTGCCGATCAACGAAGCGATGCCTTCGTGGATCTCACGCTGCATCTCGCCGAACTCGGTGCCCCGATGATCGATCATCGGGGCGGCCTGCGCCTCGCGCACCTCCCGCGGAATCGGGGTTGGGCCGGGGACGCGCAGATTCTGCTCCATGCCCGGCATCATAATCGGCGAATGGATTGGACCGATGCCGCGCAAGCCGCCTGCGCTGACTGAGCCACTCTTCAGCGACGAGACGCCCGCCGACGCCCCGTTGGCCGCTCGGATGCGACCGCGCACGCTCGACGAGTTCGTCGGCCAGGCGCACCTGGTCGGCCCGCAGGGCGCGCTCACCCGCGTCGTACGCACCGGCTACCTCCCGAGCATGGTGCTGTGGGGACCGCCCGGCTCGGGCAAGACCACGCTGGCCCGCCTGCTGGCCGATCGCTTCGGCGGCACCTGGCGACCGCTTTCGGCGGTGAGCAGCGGCGTCGCGGACATCCGACAGCTCGTCGCCGAAGCCCGGGCGCTGCGGGGTGCGGGCGGCCGCACGGTGGCCTTCATCGACGAGCTGCATCGGTTCAACAAGGCACAGCAGGACGCCCTGCTGCCGCACGTCGAGGACGGCACGATCATCCTCATCGGGGCGACGACCGAGAACCCGTACTACGAGATCAACTCGCCGCTGCTGTCGCGACTGCGGGTCTACCGCCTCGAGCCACTCTCCGAGGAGGAGCTACGGGTCATCGTCGAGCGAGCGCTGGCGGAAGAGCGCGGATTGGGCGGTCGGGTGGCGCTCGACGCCGAGGGCATGGCCGGGCTGCTCGACCTGTCGGGCGGGGATGCGCGGCAGGTGCTGAACATCGCGGAGGCGGCGGCGTCGGTAGCATCGCGCGGCGCGACGCTCGGCCGGGAGCGGATCGAAGAGGCGGCCCAGCAGCGGCTGCTCGCCTACGACCGCGTCGGGGACCAGCACTACGAGGCGGCGTCGGCCTTCATCAAGAGCATGCGCGGGAACGACCCGGACGCGGCGCTGTACTGGTGCGCGAGCATGATCGCGGCGGGGGAGGATCCGACCTTCGTCGCCCGCCGGATCGTGATCGCCGCCAGCGAGGAGGTGGGCAATGCGGACCCGCGGGCCCTCCAGGTGGCGGTGGCCGCCATGCATGCGGTCGAGATGATCGGCCTCCCCGAGGCGCAGTACGCCCTTGCCCAGGCGGCCGCCTACGTCGCGGCAGCCCCCAAGTCGAACCGCGCCGGCGCCGCGTACTTCGCCGCGCTGGCCGATGTGGAGGAGCACGGGCGCCTGCCGGTGCCGCTTCCACTGCGTCCGGCGGCCCACCGTCGGCTCGCGCGCGAGCACGGCTACGGCAAGGGCTACCTCTATCCCCATGACTTCGAAAACGCCGATGTCGACCAGCAGTACCTCCCCGACGAACTGGCCGGCCGCGTGTACTACGAACCCTCCGAGGAAGGACTGGAGAAGCAGATTGGGGAGCGGCTCCAACGACTTCGACGCGGCCGCCTCGAGGCTGATCGCAAGGGGCCTCGCCCGCTCGCCGCGGACCCTCCGGGCGAGGGTCAGACCTGACCGATGCCCAGGGTCCGTACTGCGACGGTCGCGAGCACCAGCAGCACGGCCAGCACCGCGACCAGGACGGCGATGTTGCGCAGGTCGCGCACCACGTAGTGGTAGTCGGCGATCGCGCGATCGGTGAGGCGGGATGGGCCTGCGACCTGGAAGCGCGGATCGGCCTGCCGGGAGCCGGCGGATCGCTGCGCGGCTGGCGCCGGGACGGTCGTCGCATCCGCCGCCCGGGCATCGGCGTCCGCGGTCTGGAACGTGTCGGCGGCCGCCGCCGGCGGTCTCGGCGTCGGGCGGGCGGCGGCTCGTTGCGCCCGTCGCTGCCGTGACTGGCGGCTGGCCTTGCCTGATCGTCGAGCCATCGAACCTGTGCTCCTGCGCGGCGCGCCCCGAAGGCGGGAGGGGCGCGCGGGGGCGGTATGATACCAGCCGTCCCGAGCGACGCCGCCGCGACCGCCCAGGCCTCCAGCCCTCCCACAGTCCCCGGAGCGCCCGCCCATGGCCGAGTTGAACCGCATCCTGGCCGACAACCTTGCCCTTGTCCTGGGCGGCCTTGGCCTGCTCGTTCTCGTCCTCCTGCTCGCCGTGGTCGCGCAGTCGATGCGCCTCGGACGCGCCGTCCGCGCGTACCGCTCGCTGGCAGGCAGCGGGTCAGTGGATTCCCTGGCCGATGTGCTCGACTCGCAGGTCGGCCGGGTCGAGGCGGTACGCACACGGCTCGAGGAGCTGACGACAATCGCCGGTGAGCACGAGCTTCGCTCGCGGACCAGCATCCAGCACATCGGTCTCGTGCGCTTCAATCCGTTCGAGGACACCGGCTCCGACCAGAGCTTCGCGATCGCGCTGCTTGACGACCGGCGCGACGGGATCGTGCTCTCCAGCCTCCATGGACGTGCGAACACGCGGCTCTTCGCGAAGCCGGTGGCGGGCGGAGAGTCGACCCATACGCTCTCCGACGAAGAGGCGCAGGCGATCCGCATCGCCGTCTCCGGCACGCGCCCGGGCTCGAACGGCGGCTGACCCGCCGCCGGGCATGGCCGAACCCGGGCCGATCGACCCGTTCCAGCGCCGGCTCGCCGAAGGCCGCCTGCTCGCCGCGCTGCGACGTCTCCACCGTCGCGAGCCATTGCGATCCGACATGCGGGTCGATGCGGTCATCGCCGAGCTGCGCAACGCGCCGCGGCAGCCGGCCGGGCACCGCGGGTCGGCGCCGGTCACGCTTGACGACACGGAGCTGCGATCGGTCGTGGACGACCTCGTGGCGTCCGGCGCACTGGTCCGCGCGGGGCATCGCGTGCGGTTGCCGGAACACGAACCGACCCTCGATCCGGAGATGCGAGTCCGCGTGGAGCGGCTGCTTGCCGGCCTGCGGGAAGCCGGTGCTGCGCCGCCGCGGATCGAGGGCAGCGCCTCGCGGCTCGGCATCCCTCCGACCGTGCTGTCCCAGCTCCGCTCCGCCGGGGAGCTGGTCGCGATCGCGCCCGGGATCGACTATCCGCACGACGTCTGGGTGGGGCTGCGAGCGCGGGTCGAAGCGATCGCCGAGCGTGGCCCATTGACCGTGCGGCGGGTCCGCGAGCAGCTGCGTACCCCTCGTCGACACGCCGAGGCGATCCTCGACTTCTGGCGCGCCGAGCGCCGCCGCAGATCTCCGCGTCGAGGTGGTTGAGGGGAGTTAGGGGTGGATGAGGGGAGTTAGGGGTGGTTTAGGGGGGTTATCCTTCATCAATACCACCCACAGAGGTCCATCTTGCGCAGGTCCGCGGCACTCCTGACAGCCGTAATCGTATTCGCGCTGCTCGCCGTGAGACCCCAGTCCGACCTCAGCGCGGCGACCACCACCACCGCCCTCCCGATCGCCGACACCTACATCACTCAACAGCAGCCCACGCTCAACTCGGGCACCAGCACCCAGCTGCGCGTTGACGGCTCACCGGTCCTGCGCACCTACTTGAAGTTCGACCTGGGCGCCATCAGCGGCACGGTCCAGCAGGCCACGCTGCGCATCTTCGCCGAGACCAGCCAGAGCACCGGCTTCGCGGCGCGTGCCGCCGGCAGCGGCTGGACCGAGACCGGCCTGAACGCGACCAACCAGCCGACCCTCGGTGCGTCAGTCGGCAGCT